>NZ_JBDFXP010000028.1:0-69339 GCF_040911965.1 Phocaeicola sp. RTP21359st1_B8_RTP21360_211022 | reverse complement strand
TTGCGGAAGTAGCTCAGTTGATAGAGCATTAGCCTTCCAAGCTGAGGGTCGCGGGTTTGAGCCCCGTCTTCCGCTCTTTTTTTTCTTGCTGTTATAGCTCAGTGGTAGAGCACTTCCTTGGTAAGGAAGAGGTCACGAGTTCAAGTCTCGTTAACAGCTCTTTGATAACGTAATTGCTGATTATTAATCAAATAAATAACAAGTAAAGCTATGGCTAAAGAGAAATTTGAACGTTCGAAACCGCACGTTAACATTGGTACTATCGGTCACGTTGACCACGGTAAAACCACTTTGACTGCTGCTATCACTACTGTGTTGGCTAAAAAAGGTCTTTCAGAATTGCGTTCTTTCGATTCTATCGACAACGCTCCTGAAGAAAAAGAAAGAGGTATTACTATCAATACTTCTCACGTAGAATATCAAACTGCAAATCGTCACTATGCTCACGTTGACTGTCCGGGTCACGCCGACTATGTAAAAAACATGGTTACAGGTGCTGCTCAGATGGATGGTGCAATTATTGTTTGTGCTGCAACTGATGGTCCGATGCCTCAGACTCGTGAACACATCCTGTTGGCTCGTCAGGTAAACGTACCTCGTTTGGTTGTTTTCTTGAACAAGTGTGATATGGTTGATGATGAAGAAATGTTGGAATTGGTAGAAATGGAAATGCGTGAATTGCTTTCATTCTATGATTTCGATGGCGATAATACTCCTATTATTCGTGGTTCTGCATTAGGTGCTTTGAATGGTGTTCCTCAATGGGAAGATAAAGTAATGGAGTTGATGGATGCAGTTGATACTTGGATTCCATTGCCTCCGCGTGATATTGATAAACCTTTCTTGATGCCTGTTGAAGACGTGTTCTCTATCACTGGTCGTGGTACTGTTGCTACAGGTCGTATCGAAGCTGGTATTATCCATGTAGGTGACGAAGTTGAAATTCTTGGTTTGGGTGAAGATAAGAAATCAGTTGTTACTGGCGTTGAAATGTTCCGTAAATTATTGGATCAAGGTGAAGCTGGTGATAATGTTGGTTTGTTGTTGCGTGGTATCGACAAAAACGAAATCAAACGTGGTATGATTTTGTGTAAGCCGGGTCAGGTTAAGGCTCACTCTAAGTTCAAAGCTGAGGTTTATATCTTGAAGAAAGAAGAAGGTGGTCGTCATACTCCGTTCCATAACAAGTATCGTCCTCAGTTCTACTTGCGTACTATGGACTGTACAGGTGAAATCACTTTGCCGGAAGGAACTGAAATGGTAATGCCTGGTGATAACGTAACTATTACAGTTGAGTTGATCTACCCGGTTGCATTGAATGTAGGTTTGCGTTTTGCTATTCGTGAAGGTGGACGTACTGTAGGTGCAGGTCAGATTACAGAACTCCTTGACTAATCACTAGATAATTAATATGATCAGTTCTCGGTCGTAAGACACCGGGAACTGATTTTTACGGGAGTAGCTCAGTTGGTAGAGCACCGGTCTCCAAAACCGGGTGTCGGGAGTTCGAGCCTCTCCTCCCGTGCTAAACTTGAAAGAATATGTTTCAGAAAGTAGCAAATTATTGTAAAGAATCTTATGACGAATTAGTCCATAAAGTATCATGGCCTACTCGTAAAGAACTTTCTAGTAGCGCAGTGGTTGTTTTATATGCTTCCCTACTCATTGCGCTAGTTGTTTTTCTTATGGATTCAGCCTTCCAGTTTGTAATGGAGGATATTATCTATCCGCACTAATTAATTGAATAAAATGTCTGAGATTGAAAAAAAGTGGTACGTATTACGTGCTGTTAGTGGAAAAGAAAGCAAGGTTAAGGAGTATCTTGATGCTGACATTAAGAACAGTGATCTTAGCGAGTATGTGTCTCAGGTGTTGATTCCTACCGAGAAAGTGTATCAGGTTCGCAATGGTAAGAAAATTGTGAAAGAAAGAAGTTATCTTCCCGGATACGTTTTAGTCGAGGCCGCTTTGGTCGGTGAGGTTGCTCATCATTTGAGAAACACTCCGAATGTAATCGGTTTCTTGGGAGGTTCCGAAAATCCGGTTCCTTTGAGACAATCGGAAGTGAATCGTATACTTGGTACGGTGGATGAACTTCAGGAAGGTGGTGAGGAACTTAATGTACCTTATACCGTAGGAGAAACAGTGAAAGTTACCGTTGGACCGTTCAGTGGCTTCAGTGGTCTCATTGAAGAGGTGAATACCGAAAAACGGAAGTTGAAGGTTATGGTTAAGATCTTCGGACGTAAAACTCCGCTGGAACTTGGCTTTATGGATGTCGAGAAAGAATAATGCATTCTGTTACGTGCATTGGACTTTCGCTATAATTAATATATAAAAATTAGAAACAAAATGGCTAAAGAAGTTGCTGGACTAATCAAATTACAGATTAAAGGAGGCGCTGCAAATCCATCACCTCCCGTTGGACCTGCTTTGGGTTCTAAGGGTATTAATATCATGGAATTTTGCAAGCAATTCAATGCCAGAACCCAGGACAAAGCAGGTAAGATTTTACCTGTAATCATTACCTACTACGCAGATAAGTCTTTTGATTTTGTTATCAAGACTCCTCCCGTAGCTATTCAATTGCTTGAATTGGCTAAGATTAAGAGTGGTTCTGCTGAGCCTAACCGTAAGAAGGTTGCCGAAATTACTTGGGAACAAGTTCGTACGATTGCTCAGGACAAAATGGTTGACTTGAACTGCTTCACTATCGAGTCTGCTATGACTATGGTAGCTGGTACAGCTAGAAGTATGGGTATCGCTGTAAAAGGGGAATTCCCGGGTAATAACTAATAAACTTCAATTATAATGGGTAAACTGACAAAAAATCAAAAGTTGGCTGCAGAAAAAATTGAAGCAGGGAAAGCATACTCACTGAAAGAAGCTGCACAGTTAGTTAAAGATATTACTTTTTCTAAGTTTGATGCTTCATTAGATATTGACGTACGTTTAGGTGTAGACCCTCGTAAAGCTAACCAGATGGTTCGTGGTGTAGTTTCATTGCCTCACGGAACAGGTAAGCAAGTGCGTGTTTTGGTTCTGTGTACACCTGATGCTGAAGCTGCTGCAAAAGAAGCTGGTGCTGACTATGTTGGTCTTGATGAATATATTGAAAAGATCAAAGGTGGATGGACTGATATTGATGTAATCATTACAATGCCGTCTATCATGGGTAAGATCGGTGCTTTGGGTCGTGTTCTTGGTCCTCGTGGATTAATGCCGAATCCGAAGAGTGGTACTGTAACTATGGATGTAGCTAAGGCTGTTAAGGAAGTTAAGCAAGGTAAGATTGACTTTAAGGTTGATAAGAGCGGTATCGTTCATACTTCAATTGGCAAGGTTTCTTTCACTGCAGATCAGATTCGTGATAATGCGAAAGAATTTATCGCTACTATCATTAAATTGAAACCAAGTTCAGCTAAGGGTACTTATATTAAGAGTATTTATCTTTCAAGTACTATGAGTAAGGGTATCAAGATTGATCCCAAAACTGTAGAAGAAAACTAACAATAAGGAGGAATCATGAGAAAGGAAGATAAAGGCGTTATTATTGGTCAGTTGGCTGAAACCGTTAAGCAATACGGACATTTCTATTTGGTTGACACAACTGCTATGGATGCAGCTAAGACAAGTGAACTGAGAAGAAAATGTTTCAAAGCAGGTATTAAGCTGGTTGTTGTGAAGAATTCTTTGCTTCACAAAGCTCTGATGAGCATGGAAGGTGTTGATTTCTCTCCGTTGTTCGATTCTTTAAAAGGTACAACTTCAGTAATGTTTAGCGAAGTAGCTAACGCTCCTGCAAAGTTGTTGAAAGAATACAAAGAGGAAATTCCTGCATTGAAAGCAGCTTATGCTGAAGAAGGTTTCTATGTAGGTGCTAATCAACTGGATGCTCTTTGCAACATTAAGAGTAAGAATGAAGTTATTGCTGATATTATTGCATTGCTGCAATCACCGGCGAAAAATGTTATTTCTGCTCTTCAATCAGGTGGTAACACCATTCATGGAGTTCTTAAGACTCTGGGCGAACGTGCCGAATAATCAATTTTATAATCAATTAGTAACAAACAATTAAAATCATACAAAAATGGCAGATTTGAAAGCTTTTGCAGAACAATTAGTTAACTTGACAGTAAAAGAAGTTAATGAACTTGCAACTATCCTTAAAGAAGAATACGGTATTGAACCTGCTGCTGCAGCTGTAGCTGTTGCTGCTGGTCCTGCTGCTGGTGCAGCTGCTGCTGAAGAAAAAACATCTTTTGATGTAGTTTTGAAGAGCGCTGGTGCTGCAAAATTGCAGGTTGTTAAAGCCGTTAAAGAAGCATGTGGTCTTGGCTTGAAAGAAGCTAAAGACATGGTAGACGGTGCTCCTAGCACAGTAAAAGAAGGCTTGGCTAAAGACGAAGCTGAATCACTGAAGAAAACTTTGGAAGAAGCTGGAGCTGAAGTTGAGCTTAAATAATATTAGCCTGAGTATCAGGTAATACGGTTAGGAATCCTCTGGTAGAGGATTCTTAACCTTTTTGTGTCTATATTATTATTAAGTTCTACAAAATATTAACAAATGTCTTCAAATACTGAAAATCAAAGAGTTAATTTTGCTTCCATCAAGAATCCGATGAAGTATCCGGATTTCTTGGAAGTGCAATTGAAGTCATTCCAAGACTTTTTACAGTTGGATACCCCGCCCGAAAAGCGTAAGAATGACGGGCTGTATAAGGTATTCGCTGAAAACTTCCCTATTGCTGACACTCGTAATAACTTTGTCCTTGAATTCTTGGACTATTACATTGATCCGCCTCACTATTCAATAGACGAGTGTTTGGAGCGCGGGCTCACATACAGCGTGCCTTTGAAAGCAAAACTGAAGTTGTATTGTACTGATCCTGATCATGAAGATTTCGATACGGTTATTCAGGATGTTTATCTGGGTCCTATTCCGTATATGACTCCGAAAGGAACTTTTGTTATTAATGGTGCTGAGCGTGTAGTTGTTTCTCAGTTGCACCGTTCTCCGGGCGTGTTCTTTGGTCAGAGCGTGCATGCTAACGGTACTAAATTGTACTCTGCCCGTATTATTCCATTCAAAGGTTCATGGATCGAATTCGCTACAGATATTAACAATGTAATGTATGCGTATATCGACCGTAAAAAGAAATTGCCTGTTACTACTCTGTTAAGAGCTGTAGGTTTTGAAAATGATAAAGATATCCTCGAAATCTTCAATTTGGCTGAAGACGTTAAGGTTAATAAGACTAACTTGAAGAAAGTCGTAGGAAGAAAACTCGCTGCTCGTGTTTTAAAAACATGGACAGAAGATTTCGTAGATGAAGACACAGGTGAAGTTGTTTCTATTGAACGTAATGAGGTTATTATCGACCGTGAAACTGTGATTGAAGAGGATCATATCGATGAAATTATAGACTCAGGCGTTCAGAATATCCTTGTTCACAAGGAAGAAGCGAATTCATCCGACTACTCTATTATATTTAATACCCTTCAGAAAGACCCGAGCAACTCTGAAAAAGAGGCTGTACTTTACATTTACCGTCAGTTGCGTAATGCAGATCCGGCTGATGATGCCAGTGCTCGTGAGGTTATCAATAACCTGTTCTTCTCTGAAAAAAGATATGACCTTGGCGAGGTAGGACGTTACAGAATCAACAAAAAGTTGGGACTGACTACGGACATGGATGTGAAGGTATTGACAAAACAAGATATTATTGAAATCATTAAGTATCTGATTGAGCTGATTAACTCTAAAGCGGATGTTGATGATATTGACCACTTGAGTAACCGTCGTGTACGTACTGTAGGAGAACAGTTGTCCAATCAATTTGCGATTGGTCTGGCACGTATGTCTCGTACCATCCGTGAGCGTATGAATGTGCGTGACAATGAAGTGTTTACTCCGATTGATTTGATTAATGCGAAGACTATTTCTTCTGTTATCAATTCATTCTTTGGAACAAATGCTTTGTCGCAGTTCATGGATCAAACTAATCCATTGGCTGAAATCACTCACAAGCGTCGTTTGTCAGCGTTAGGACCTGGTGGTCTGTCACGTGAACGTGCTGGTTTTGAGGTTCGTGACGTACACTATACTCATTATGGTCGTTTGTGTCCGATTGAAACTCCTGAAGGTCCGAATATCGGTTTGATTTCTTCTTTGTGTGTGTATGCTAAGATTAATGAACTTGGCTTTATTTCAACTCCTTATCGTAAAGTAGCTGATGGTAAGGTGGATATATCTGATGAAGGTATTGAATATCTGACAGCCGAAGAGGAAGAGGATAAGATAATCGCTCAGGGTAATGCTCCATTGGATGATGAAGGCAAATTTGTTCGTGAGAAAGTAAAAGCTCGTCGTGATGCTGATTATCCTGTTGTTACTCCTGACCAGGTAGAGTTGATGGATGTTTCTCCACAGCAGATTGCTTCTATCGCTGCTTCTTTGATTCCGTTCTTGGAACATGACGATGCTAACCGTGCATTGATGGGATCAAACATGATGCGCCAGGCAGTTCCTTTGTTGCGTACAGAGGCTCCTATTGTAGGTACAGGTATTGAAAAACAGTTGGTTGAAGACTCTCGTACTCAGATTGCAGCAGAGGGTGATGGTGTTGTAGAATATGTCGATGCAACAACTATTCGTATCTTGTATGACAGAAATGAAGATGAGGAATTTGTAAGCTTTGAACCTGCTTTGAAGGAATACAGAATTCCTAAATTCCGTAAGACTAATCAGAGCATGACCATTGACCTCCGTCCTACTTGTGATAAAGGACAGCGTGTGAAGAAGGGTGATATCCTGACTGAAGGATATTCAACTCAGGGTGGTGAGCTTGCATTGGGTAAAAACCTGTTGGTGGCTTATATGCCTTGGAAAGGTTATAACTACGAGGATGCTATTGTATTGAATGAACGCGTTGTACGTGAGGACTTGCTGACTTCTGTACACGTTGATGAATATATTTTGGAGGTCCGCGAAACGAAACGCGGTATGGAAGAATTAACTTCTGATATTCCTAACGTGAGTGAAGAAGCTACTAAAGATTTGGATGAAAACGGTATTGTACGTGTAGGTGCACGTATCGAACCGGGTGATATCCTGATTGGTAAGATTACTCCGAAAGGTGAATCAGATCCTTCTCCGGAAGAAAAATTGCTTCGTGCTATTTTCGGTGATAAGGCAGGTGATGTGAAGGATGCTTCATTGAAAGCTTCTCCGTCATTACGTGGTGTCGTTATTGACAAGAAGTTGTTCTCACGTGTTATCAAGAGCAGAAGTGAGAAGAATGCCGATAAGGCTATTCTGCCTAAACTGAATGATGAATTCGAAGAAAAGGCAGCAAAACTGAAAGATATCTTGATTGAGAAACTATTGGTTTTGACTAATGGTAAGGTTTCCCAAGGAGTGAAAGATTATTTGGGAACGGAAGTTATTGCCAAGGGGGCGAAGTTCACCAAACGCGATTTGGAATCATTGGATTATACTATTATCCAGTTGAGCAAGTGGACAGCTGATGCTCATAAGAATGACATGATTCGTGACTTGGTGATGAATTATTTGAAGAAATATAAAGAATTGGATGCTGAATTAAAGCGTAAGAAGTTTGCTATCACTATCGGTGATGAACTTCCTGCGGGCATTATTCAGATGGCTAAGGTTTATATTGCCAAGAAGCGTAAGATTGGTGTAGGTGATAAGATGGCGGGACGTCACGGTAACAAGGGTATTGTTTCTCGTGTGGTTCGTCAGGAAGATATGCCGTTCTTAGCAGATGGTACTCCAGTAGATATCGTATTGAATCCGTTGGGTGTGCCTTCTCGTATGAATATTGGTCAGATTTTCGAAGCCGTATTAGGTCGTGCCGGAAAAGAGTTGGGTGTGAAATTTGCTACTCCTATTTTTGACGGTGCTTCTATGGATGATTTAAATGAATGGACAGATAAAGCTGGATTGCCTCGTTATTGTAAGACTTATCTTTGTGATGGTGGTACAGGCGAACGCTTTGACCAACCTGCAACAGTGGGTGTAACTTATATGTTGAAACTAGGGCATATGGTTGAAGATAAGATGCATGCCCGTTCTATCGGTCCGTACTCCCTTATTACTCAGCAGCCGCTTGGTGGTAAGGCACAGTTCGGTGGTCAGCGTTTCGGAGAAATGGAAGTTTGGGCGCTTGAAGCATTCGGCGCAGCACATATCTTACAGGAAATCCTGACCATTAAGTCTGATGACGTTGTAGGACGCTCAAAGGCTTACGAAGCTATTGTGAAAGGTGAACCTATGCCAACTCCGGGTATCCCCGAATCTCTGAATGTATTGTTACACGAACTGAGAGGTCTTGGCTTGAGTATCAACCTTGAATAATAAAAAAATATAACTCTTTACATTATAAATAAGGAAGTATGGCTTTTAGAAAAGAAACTAAGATAAAGAGTAATTTCTCGAAAATCTCAATTGGCTTGGCTTCACCCGAAGAAATCCTTGAGAATTCGAGCGGTGAGGTGTTGAAGCCTGAAACGATCAACTACCGTACCTACAAACCGGAACGTGATGGTTTGTTCTGCGAGCGTATTTTCGGTCCGGTGAAAGATTACGAATGTCATTGCGGTAAGTACAAACGTATCCGTTATAAAGGTATTGTTTGTGACCGATGTGGCGTTGAAGTGACTGAAAAGAAGGTCCGTCGTGAACGTATGGGACATATTCAGTTAGTTGTGCCTGTAGCGCATATCTGGTATTTTCGTTCATTGCCGAACAAGATCGGTTATTTGTTGGGGCTGCCTACAAAGAAACTAGACGCTATTGTATATTATGAAC
This sequence comes from Phocaeicola sp. RTP21359st1_B8_RTP21360_211022, assembly GCF_040911965.1. Lineage (NCBI taxonomy): Bacteria > Pseudomonadati > Bacteroidota > Bacteroidia > Bacteroidales > Bacteroidaceae > Phocaeicola > Phocaeicola sp. RTP21359st1_B8_RTP21360_211022. The sequence goes on along the minus strand of NZ_JBDFXP010000028.1, from coordinate 60,506 downwards.
GTTATGTGGTTATCCAGCCGGGTGTGAAGGCTGAAGATGGCATTAATAAATATGATTTGCTTTCTGAAGAAGAGTATTTGGATATCTTGGATACACTTCCTAAAGAAAACCAATATTTGGAAGATACAGATCCGAATAAGTTTATAGCTAAGATGGGAGCAGAAGCCATTTATGATCTGCTCTCAACTTTGGATTTGGATGCTTTATCTTATGAATTACGTCATAAAGCAAGTAATGATTCTTCGCAGCAACGCAAGAACGAGGCTTTGAAGCGTCTGCAGGTAGTTGAATCGTTCCGTGCATCTCGCGGACGTAATAAACCTGAATGGATGATTGTACGTATTGTGCCGGTTATTCCTCCTGAACTGCGTCCATTGGTTCCGTTGGATGGTGGCCGTTTCGCTACCTCTGACTTGAATGACTTGTATCGTCGTGTGATTATCCGTAACAACCGTTTGAAGCGACTGATTGAAATCAAGGCTCCCGAAGTGATTTTGCGTAACGAAAAACGTATGTTGCAGGAGGCTGTCGATTCCTTGTTCGATAACTCACGTAAATCAAGTGCAGTGAAGACTGACGCTAATCGTCCATTGAAATCACTGTCCGATAGCTTGAAGGGTAAGCAAGGACGTTTCCGTCAGAATTTGCTGGGTAAGCGTGTTGACTACTCTGCTCGTTCGGTTATTGTTGTTGGTCCTGAATTGAAGATGGGTGAATGTGGTATCCCTAAACTGATGGCTGCAGAGCTTTACAAGCCGTTTATCATCCGTAAGTTGATTGAACGTGGTATTGTGAAGACTGTAAAATCTGCAAAGAAGATTGTAGACCGCAAGGAGCCTGTGATCTGGGATATCTTGGAACATGTCATGAAAGGTCATCCTGTATTGCTGAACCGTGCGCCGACTCTGCACCGTTTGGGTATTCAGGCTTTCCAACCGCATATGATTGAAGGTAAAGCTATTCAATTGCACCCGTTGGCTTGTACAGCGTTCAATGCCGACTTCGATGGTGACCAGATGGCGGTTCACTTGCCTTTGAGTAATGATGCGATTCTGGAAGCACAGATGTTGATGCTTCAAGCTCATAACATTCTGAATCCTGCTAATGGTGCTCCTATTACTGTGCCTGCACAGGATATGGTACTTGGTTTGTATTATATTACCAAGCTGAGAAAAGGGGCTAAAGGTGAAGGCTTGACTTTCTACGGTCCGGAAGAGGCTTTGATTGCTTATAATGAAGGTAAAGTGGATATTCATGCTATCGTCAACGTAGTGGTGAAGGACTTGGACAAAGATGGCAAAATCGTAGATGTGATGATGAAAGAAACCTCCGTAGGGCGTGTGATTGTAAATGAAATCGTTCCAGCGGAAGTGGGGTACTTGAATACCATTATTTCCAAAAAGTCTTTGCGAGATATCATTAGTGATGTTATCAAAGCTGTCGGTGTTGCACGTGCTTGTGAATTCTTGGATGGTATTAAGAACTTAGGTTACTATATGGCGTTCAAGGGTGGTCTGTCATTCAACTTGGGTGATATTATTATCCCGAAAGAAAAAGAAGAACTGGTAAAACGTGGTAATGAGGAAGTGGAACAGATTATGATGAACTATAATATGGGTTTCATTACTGACAATGAACGTTATAACCAGGTTATCGATACATGGACTCACGTGAACAGTGACCTGTCTGATATACTTTACAAGACGATTAAGAATGATGACCAAGGCTTCAATTCAGTATTTATGATGCTTGATTCCGGGGCCCGTGGTTCTAAAGAGCAGATTCGTCAGTTGTCTGGTATGCGTGGTTTGATGGCAAAACCGCAGAAAGCCGGTGCTGAAGGCGCACAGATTATTGAAAACCCTATTCTTTCAAACTTTAAAGAAGGTTTGTCTGTGTTAGAGTATTTTATTTCTACCCACGGTGCTCGTAAAGGTTTGGCGGATACAGCGTTGAAGACTGCTGATGCGGGATACTTGACCCGCCGTCTGGTAGACGTGTCGCATGATGTGATTATCAATGAAGAAGACTGTGGAACACTTCGTGGTTTGGTTTGTACGGCTTTGAAGAATAACGATGAAGTTATTGCTACTTTGTACGAACGTATTCTAGGACGTGTTTCTGTACATGATATCGTCCATCCTACTACTGGTAAACTGATTGTAGCCGGTGGAGAGGAGATTACAGAGGATATTGCGCAGGAAATCGAGGATTCTCCGATTGAAAGCGTTGAAATCCGTTCGGTATTAACTTGTGAATCTAAGAAAGGGGTATGTGCTAAGTGTTATGGACGTAACTTGGCATCCAGTCGTATGGTTCAGAAAGGTGAAGCAGTCGGCGTAATCGCTGCCCAATCTATTGGTGAGCCGGGTACACAGTTGACATTGCGTACATTCCATGCCGGTGGTATCGCAGGTAATATGGCTGCTAATGCAAGCATTGTGGCCAAGAATAATGCACGTTTGGAATTCGAAGAATTGCGTACGGTAGATACGGTTGATGAAATGGGTGAGGCTGTGAAAGTGGTAGTCGGTCGTTTGGCTGAAGTCCGCTTTATCGATGTGAATACAGGGATTATCCTGTCAACTCATAATGTGCCTTATGGTTCAAAATTATATGCTGCGGACGGTGATATTGTTGAGAAGGGAAAACTGATTGCTAAGTGGGATCCGTTCAACGCTGTTATTATTACAGAGGCTACTGGTAAGATTGAATTCGAGAGTGTGGTTGAAAACGTAACTTATAAGGTAGAGTCTGATGAAGCTACCGGTTTGCGTGAAATTATCATTATCGAGTCTAAGGATAAGACAAAAGTACCTTCTGCCCATATTGTAACCGAGGATGGTAATTTGATCCGTACTTATAACTTACCCGTGGGGGGGCATGTTGTGGTTGAAAACGGTCAGGCAGTGAAAGCTGGTGACATTATTGTGAAGATTCCTCGTGCTGTAGGCAAGGCTGGTGATATCACTGGTGGTCTTCCTCGTGTTACAGAACTGTTTGAGGCTCGTAACCCATCTAATCCTGCTGTCGTTTCTGAAATAGACGGTGAAATTACTATGGGTAAGATTAAGCGTGGTAACCGTGAAATTATTGTCACATCTAAGACAGGTGAAGTGAAAAAGTATTTGGTGAATCTGTCTAAACAAATATTGGTTCAGGAGAATGACTACGTTCGTGCCGGAACTCCGTTATCTGACGGTGCGATTACTCCTGCTGACATTTTGGCCATTAAAGGTCCCACGGCTGTACAGGAATATATCGTAAATGAAGTGCAAGACGTTTACCGTTTGCAGGGTGTGAAGATTAACGACAAACACTTTGAGATTATTGTTCGTCAAATGATGCGTAAGGTAGAAATCGATGAGCCGGGCGATACTCGCTTCTTGGAACAGCAGGTAGTGGATAAGCAAGAGTTCATGGAAGAAAACGATCGTATTTGGGGCAAGAAAGTAGTTGTTGACTCTGGTGATTCTCAGAATTTACAGCCGGGTCAGATTGTTACTGCCCGTAAGTTGCGTGATGAGAACAGTATGTTGAAACGTCGTGATTTGAAGCCTGTTGAGGTACGTGATGCTATTCCTGCTACATCTACTCAGATTCTGCAAGGTATTACCCGTGCCGCTTTGGGAACTTCAAGTTTCATGTCTGCTGCATCATTCCAGGAAACAACGAAAGTTTTGAATGAGGCTGCCATCAATGGTAAGGTTGATAGATTGGAGGGTATGAAGGAGAATGTGATTTGTGGTCACTTGATTCCTGCCGGTACCGGTCAGCGTGAATTCGAAAAGATTATTGTTGGTTCGAAGGAAGAATATGATCGCATTCTTGCTAATCGTAAGAATGTACTCGATTATAGTGAGGTAGAGTAATTTTTAATACATACACTGTAAAAGAGGCTGATTTCTGTTTAAGAAATCAGCCTCTTTAGGTTTATAGTAAATGCTATAGGAAAATTATATAGAATAATCAGTATGTTGTATTATTACAAATAAATGTCTATATTTGTACTCCAACCAAAGAATAGAAGTTGGGGACCTTGAAATTCAGAATATTTTTTTAATGCTAAAGTATAAAATCATGGAAAACGAAAAAAATAACAATCAGTTGCAGATAGAGTTGAAAGAAGAAGTAGCTCAAGGAACGTATGCAAATCTTGCCATTATTACCCATTCCAGTTCGGAATTTATTGTTGATTTTGTGCGTGTAATGCCGGGATTACCTAAAGCTGGAGTGCAGTCACGTATTGTACTGACTCCTGAACATGCAAAACGTTTGATGTATGCATTACAGGAGAATGTTGCAAAATACGAACGTAATTTTGGACCTATTCGAATGCCGGAAGAAATGAATGGGGGAAATAATGGACCGGATGGAAAAACATTCATTCCTCCTATAAGCGGATTTAAAGGGGAAGCATAAGGGCTTTTGTAGCAAAAATAACATAGTAGTCTGTTTTTCAAAAACTTTTTTGAGAAACAGACTATTTTTATTAGTAGAAAGTATTGTTTATTAAAATGTTATTCGTAACTTTGCAGCCCAAAATGTATAGTTTTGGACTTAGTACAGCAAATTAATAAACAATATATAATAATTAAAAATCAAACAAAATGCCTACTATTCAACAATTAGTAAGAAAAGGAAGAGAGGTTTTGGTTGAGAAGAGTAAATCTCCGGCACTGGATTCATGTCCTCAAAGACGTGGCGTTTGTGTTCGTGTGTATACTACTACTCCGAAAAAGCCGAATTCAGCAATGCGTAAAGTTGCTCGTGTGCGTCTGACTAACTCTAAGGAAGTAAACTCTTATATTCCGGGAGAAGGTCATAACTTGCAGGAACACTCAATCGTGTTGGTTCGTGGTGGTCGTGTGAAAGACCTTCCGGGTGTACGTTATCACATCGTTCGTGGTACTTTGGATACAGCAGGCGTAGCTGGTCGTACACAAAGACGTTCTAAATATGGTGCGAAGCGTCCTAAAGCAGGACAAGCTGCAGCTCCTGCAAAAGGAAAAGGAAAGAAGTAAATTGTAACTGAATTCCTGAAACAAAGAATATTAATTTAAGTTTTGGTTTGTTGGAATAAGCTATAAAGGTTGAGTAAATGCTTCAGAGGAAGCGTTGAAGTAAACGGAAAAAGTGCAGCCCCAAACAAAAACATTATTTTGAGAAAAAATGAGAAAAGCAAAACCAAAAAAACGTGTGATCCTTCCGGATCCGGTATTTAATGATCAGAAGGTTTCTAAATTCGTAAATCACTTGATGTATGATGGAAAAAAGAATACATCTTATGAGATCTTCTATGCAGCACTGGAAACAGTGAAAACAAAACTTCCTAATGAAGAAAAATCAGCTTTGGAAATCTGGAAGAAAGCTTTGGATAATGTAACTCCGCAGATTGAAGTAAAGTCTCGTCGTGTAGGTGGCGCTACTTTCCAGGTTCCTACTGAAATTCGTCCTGATCGTAAAGAGTCAATCTCAATGAAAAACTTGATTCTTTTCGCTCGTAAACGCGGTGGTAAATCAATGGCAGATAAACTGGCAGCTGAGATTATTGACGCTTTCAACGAACAGGGTGGTGCTTATAAGCGTAAAGAAGATATGCACCGTATGGCTGAAGCTAACCGTGCATTCGCTCACTTTAGATTCTAATCAAGTAATAATTAATAAGTAAAGGACGAAGATGGCTAAACATGATTTGCATTTGACCCGCAATATCGGTATCATGGCTCACATTGATGCTGGTAAGACAACGACTTCAGAACGTATTTTGTTCTACACTGGCTTGACTCACAAAATTGGTGAGGTGCATGATGGTGCAGCAACAATGGACTGGATGGAGCAGGAGCAGGAACGTGGTATTACTATTACATCTGCTGCTACTACTACTCGTTGGAAATATGCGGGAAATACTTATAAAATAAACTTGATTGACACTCCGGGACACGTTGACTTTACTGCTGAAGTAGAACGTTCTTTACGTGTCTTGGATGGAGCTGTTGCAGCTTATTGTGCGGTTGGTGGTGTTGAACCTCAGTCAGAAACCGTATGGCGTCAGGCTGATAAATACAATGTGCCTCGTATTGGTTACGTTAATAAAATGGACCGTTCTGGTGCTGACTTTTTCGAAGTTGTTCGCCAGATGAAGGATGTATTAGGCGCAAATGCTTGCCCTGTGGTAATTCCTATTGGTGCTGAAGAGAGCTTCAAAGGAGTTGTTGATTTGATCAAAATGAAAGCTATTTTGTGGCACGATGAAACAATGGGTGCAGATTATAGCGTAGAAGAAATTCCGGCGAACTTGGTTGATGAAGCTAATGAATGGAGAGAGAAAATGCTCGAAAAAGTGGCTGAATTTGACGATGCTTTAATGGAGAAATTCTTTGATGATCCTTCTACAATCACTGAAGAAGAAATCTTGCGTGCTTTGCGTGCAGGTACATTGAAAATGGATATCGTTCCGATGTTCTGCGGCTCTTCATTCAAGAATAAGGGAGTTCAGACATTGCTTGACTATGTTTGTGCGTTCTTGCCTTCTCCGTTGGATACACCTGCTATTGTAGGTACTAATCCGACTACAGGAGCAGAGGAAGACCGTAAACCTAGCGAGGATGAAAAAACATCAGCTTTGGCATTTAAGATTGCAACTGACCCCTATGTCGGACGTTTGACTTTCTTCCGCGTTTACTCTGGTAAGGTAGAGGCTGGTTCATATATCTATAACACTCGTTCGGGTAAAAAAGAACGTGTATCACGTTTGTTCCAGATGCACTCAAACAAACAGAATCCTGTAGAGGTGATTGGAGCTGGTGATATTGGTGCCGGTGTTGGTTTCAAGGATATCCGTACAGGTGATACGTTGTGTGATGAAGATGCACCGATCGTATTGGAATCAATGGAATTCCCTGATCCTGTAATTGGTATTGCAGTTGAACCTAAGACTCAGAAAGATTTGGACAAGTTGTCTAATGGCTTGGCTAAACTGGCTGAAGAAGACCCGACATTTACTGTTAAGACTGATGAGCAGTCCGGTCAGACTATTATTTCCGGTATGGGTGAGCTTCATTTGGATATTATTATCGACCGTCTGAAACGTGAGTTTAAAGTAGAATGTAACCAGGGTAAACCTCAGGTTAACTATAAGGAAGCTATCACTAAGACTGTTGAATTGCGTGAAGTTTATAAGAAGCAGTCTGGTGGTCGTGGTAAGTTTGCCGATATCATTGTGGCAATCGGTCCGGTTGACGAAGACTTTACACAAGGTGGTTTGCAGTTTATTGATGAAGTGAAGGGCGGTAATGTTCCTAAGGAATTTATCCCATCAGTTCAGAAAGGTTTCCAGACCGCAATGAAGAATGGTGTGTTGGCAGGGTATCCGCTTGATTCACTGAAAGTAGTTTTGAAGGATGGTTCATTCCATCCGGTTGACTCTGACCAGTTGTCATTCGAGATCTGTGCTATCCAGGCTTACAAAAATGCATGTGCTAAAGCAGGTCCTGTATTGACTGAACCTATTATGAAACTGGAGGTTGTAACTCCTGAAGAAAACATGGGTGATGTTATTGGTGACTTGAATAAGCGTCGTGGTCAAGTAGAAGGTATGGAATCAAGCCGTTCTGGAGCTCGTATTGTAAAAGCTAAAGTACCTTTGGCAGAAATGTTTGGTTACGTAACAGCTTTGCGTACTATTACTTCGGGCCGTGCTACATCATCTATGACTTATGATCATCATGCTCAAGTTTCCAGCTCTATTGCTAAGGCTGTACTTGAAGAAGTGAAAGGTCGCGTAGACTTAGTATAATAAAAAAAGCAGGGGCGACGGGTTAGCGAATGACTCTTAATCCGGCCCCACTTTATATTTAATCATTTTTTAATTTAAAATTTAATGAGTCAAAAAATTAGAATTAAACTGAAATCTTACGATCACAACTTGGTAGACAAGTCTGCTGAAAAGATCGTTAGAACAGTGAAGGCAACAGGTGCTATTGTTAGCGGTCCTATCCCATTGCCTACACACAAGCGTATTTTTACGGTAAACCGTTCGACTTTCGTTAACAAGAAGTCACGTGAACAGTTTGAATTGTCTTCTTACAAGAGATTAATCGACATCTATAGCTCAACAGCTAAGACAGTAGACGCTCTGATGAAGTTGGAATTACCGAGTGGAGTTGAAGTAGAAATTAAAGTTTAATGCATTTAAAAATTAACTGAAATGCCAGGATTATTAGGAAAGAAAATCGGAATGACATCCGTTTTCAGTGCTGATGGTAAAAATGTACCATGCACTGTTATCGAAGCTGGTCCTTGTGTAGTTACTCAGATTAAGAGTGTTGAGAAAGACGGCTATGCAGCTGTTCAGGTAGGTTTCCAAGACAAAAAGGAAAAGCATACTACCAAACCTTTGATGGGGCACTTTAAAAAAGCTGGTGTAACTCCGAAGAGACACTTGGCCGAGTTCAAAGATTTTGAAACAGAATTGAATTTGGGAGACACTATTACAGTGGAGTTGTTCAATGATGCGGCTTATGTTGACGTTGTTGGTACTTCTAAAGGTAAAGGCTTCCAAGGTGTAGTTAAAAGACATGGATTTGGTGGAGTAGGTCAGACTACTCACGGTCAGCACAACCGCGCTCGTAAACCGGGTTCTATCGGTGCATGTTCTTACCCTGCAAAAGTATTCAAAGGAATGCGTATGGGTGGCCAAATGGGTGGTGACCGCGTTACTACACATAACTTACAGGTATTAAAAGTGATTCCGGAACACAATCTTCTTTTGATTAAAGGTTCGGTACCGGGTTGCAAAGGTTCAATCGTAATAATTGAGAAATAATGGAAGTTAACGTATTAAATATTAAAGGTGAAGACACCGGAAGAAAGGTTACGTTAAACGAATCTATCTTCGGAATTGAACCCAATGACCACGCTATCTATTTGGACGTTAAGCAGTTTATGGCTAACCAACGTCAGGGAACTCATAAATCTAAAGAAAGAAGCGAAATCAGCGGTTCTACTCGTAAATTAGGTCGTCAGAAAGGTGGTGGCGGTGCTCGTCGTGGTGATATCAACTCTCCGGTATTGGTGGGTGGTGCTCGCGTGTTTGGTCCTAAACCTCGTGACTATTGGTTTAAGTTGAATAAAAAAGTTAAGACATTGGCTCGCAAGTCGGCATTGTCTTATAAAGCTCAAGAAAACGCAATCATTATTGTTGAAGACTTCACATTTGAGGCTCCAAAGACTAAGGATTTCGTTTCTATGGTAAATAATCTTAAAATTGCTGACAAAAAGTTGCTTCTTGTTTTGCCGGAAGCTAATAAAAATGTATATTTGTCAGCTCGTAACATCGAACGTGCTAATGTAGCAATTGCTTCTGCATTAAATACTTACAATGTATTGAATGCTGAAACTCTTGTTGTTACAGAAAACTCGCTCAAGGCTATCGAGAATATCTTATCTTAATTTAAAAAGGAGGCTTAGATAATGGGAATTATTATTAAACCGTTGGTTACTGAGAAAATGACTGCAATTACCGAGAAGTTAAATCGATTCGGCTTTATTGTACGTCCTGAAGCTAACAAGTTGGAAATTAAGAGTGAGATTGAAGCTTTGTATAATGTTACAGTAGTAGATGTAAATACGCTAAAATACTCGGGAAAGAGTAAAAGCCGTTACACTAAGTCTGGAATCATCAATGGTCGTACGAATGCTTATAAGAAAGCTATCGTAACATTGAAAGAAGGCGATACTATTGATTTTTATAGCAATATTTAATAAAGATGGCAGTACGTAAATTTAAGCCCACAACACCGGGGCAAAGACATAAAATTATTGGTACTTTTGAAGAGATTACTGCATCGGTACCAGAAAAGTCTCTTGTATTTGGAAAGCGCTCAACAGGTGGTCGCAACAACGTTGGTAAAATGACAATGCGCTATATGGGCGGTGGTCACAAGAGAAAATACAGACTTATTGATTTCAAGAGAAACAAAGACGGTGTACCCGCAGTTGTTAAAACTATAGAATACGATCCGAATCGTTCGGCTCGTATTGCTTTGCTGTTTTATGCTGATGGTGAAAAGAGATATATTATTGCTCCTAATGGATTGCAAGTTGGTAGCACATTGGTGTCTGGAGCGAATGCAGCGCCTGAGATTGGTAACGCACTTCCGCTTGAAAACATCCCCGTTGGTACTGTAATTCACAATATAGAATTACGTCCGGGCCAAGGTGCAGCTTTGGTAAGATCAGCTGGTAATTTTGCTCAGTTAACTTCAAGAGAAGGCAAGTATTGTGTGATTAAATTGCCTTCAGGTGAGGTAAGACAAATACTTAGTGCTTGTAAGGCTACTATTGGTAGCGTTGGTAACTCTGATCATGGATTGGAATCTTCCGGTAAGGCAGGTCGTACTCGTTGGATGGGTCGTCGTCCTCGCAACCGTGGTGTTGTTATGAATCCTGTTGATCACCCGATGGGTGGTGGTGAAGGACGCGCTTCAGGAGGTCATCCAAGATCACGTACAGGCTTGTATGCTAAGGGCTTGAAGACAAGAGCTCCGAAAAAACAGTCTTCTAAGTATATTATTGAGAGAAGAAAGTAATAACTGATTAATTGAGTAAATTATGAGTCGTTCATTAAAAAAAGGTCCATATATTAACGTTAAACTTGAAAAGAAAGTGCTTGCTATGAATGAAAGCGGCAAGAAGGTTGTCGTTAAGACTTGGGCTAGAGCTTCGATGATCTCGCCTGATTTTGTAGGGCACACAGTTGCAGTTCATAACGGAAATAAATTTATTCCTGTTTACGTTACAGAAAACATGGTAGGACACAAATTAGGTGAATTTGCACCGACACGTACATTCCGCGGCCATGCAGGTAATAAGAAAAAATAAGCAGGATAATCTGAAGAAATAATAAAGTAATAAATAATGGGAGCAAGAAAAAAAATATCGGCTGAAAAAAGAAAAGAAGCCCTTAAGACCATGTATTTTGCAAAGTTGCAAAATGTTCCTACTTCTCCGCGAAAAATGCGTCTCGTGGCTGACATGATCCGTGGTATGGAAGTGAACCGTGCACTGGGTGTCTTGAAGTTTTCTTCTAAAGAAGCTTCTGCAAGAGTGGAAAAACTGTTGCGCTCTGCTATTGCTAACTGGGAACAGAAAAACGAACGTAAGGCAGAAAGTGGCGAATTGTTTGTAACAAAGATTTATGTTGATGGTGGTGCAACGCTGAAAAGAATGCGTCCGGCTCCGCAGGGAAGAGGTTACAGAATTCGTAAACGTTCAAATCACGTGACTTTGTTCGTTGATTCTAAGAGTACTAATGATAATCAAAATTAAGACTAGATGGGACAGAAAGTTAATCCGATAAGCAACCGTTTAGGAATTATCAGAGGATGGGATTCTAATTGGTACGGTGGCAATGATTATGGTGATGCTTTGTTGGAAGACAGCAAAATCCGTAAATATTTGAATGCCAGACTTGCAAAAGCCAGCGTTTCAAGAATTGTTATTGAACGTACACTGAAATTGGTGACAATTACGGTTTGTACAGCACGTCCGGGTATTATCATTGGTAAAGGTGGTCAGGAAGTTGACAAGCTGAAAGAAGAGTTGAAGAAGATCACGGACAAAGATATTCAGATCAATATCTTTGAAGTGAAGAGACCTGAGTTGGATGCTGTTATTGTAGCTAATAATATCGCTCGTCAGGTAGAAGGTAAGATTGCCTATCGCCGTGCCATCAAGATGGCTATCGCTAACACAATGCGTATGGGCGCTGAAGGTATCAAAGTGTTGATTTCAGGACGTTTGAATGGAGCAGAAATGGCCCGTTCTGAAATGTATAAAGAAGGAAGAACTCCGTTGCATACTTTCCGTGCAGATATTGACTACTGTCATGCAGAAGCTTTGACTAAAGTTGGTTTGCTGGGTATTAAAGTATGGATTTGCCGTGGTGAAGTGTATGGTAAGAGAGAATTAGCGCCCAACTTTACTCAGACTAAAGAGAGTGGTCGTGGTGGTAATGGCAACAATAACGGTGGTAAGAACTTCAAAAGAAAGAAAAACAATCGCTAACGGATTTGAATTTTAGGAATTATGTTACAACCGAAAAAGACAAAATTCAGAAGACAGCAGAAGGGCAGTCAGAAAGGAAATGCTCAAAGAGGAAACCAATTGGCTTTCGGCTCATTTGGTATTAAATCTTTGGAGACTAAATGGATTACAGGTAGACAAATTGAAGCTGCACGTATTGCGGTAACAAGATATATGCAACGTCAAGGACAGATTTGGATCCGTATTTTCCCGGACAAACCTATTACTCGCAAGCCTGCTGATGTGCGTATGGGTAAAGGTAAAGGTGCTCCTGAAGGTTTCGTTGCTCCGGTTACTCCGGGTCGTATTATCATCGAGGCAGAAGGTGTTCCTTATGAGGTAGCTAAAGAAGCTTTGCGTCTTGCAGCACAGAAGCTTCCTGTTACTACTAAGTTTATAGTTAGACGTGATTACGATGCTCAAAATCAAAATGCTTAATTTATTATGAAGATTGCAGAAATTAGAGAAATAGCTACCAATGAATTGGCAGAAAGAATTGAAGCTGAAGTAGCCAATTACAATCAGATGGTTTTAAATCATTCTATCTCTCCGCTGGATAATCCTGCACAGATTAAAAAGTTACGCAGAACGATTGCGCGTATGAAGGCAGAATTGCATCAGAGAGAACTTAACAAATAATAATGGTCCTCATGGAAGCTAGAAATTTAAGAAAAGAAAGAACAGGTGTTGTAGTAAGCAATAAGATGGATAAGACCATTACTGTTGCTGCTAAGTTTAAAGAAAAACACCCTATTTATGGTAAGTTCGTTTCTAAAACGAAAAAATACCATGCTCATGATGAAAAGAATGAATGTAATGTAGGTGATACAGTACACATCATGGAAACTCGTCCTTTGAGCAAAACTAAGAGATGGAGATTGGTTGAAATAATTGAAAGAGCTAAGTAATTATGATACAAGTAGAATCCAGACTTACAGTGTGTGACAACAGTGGCGCTAAAGAAGCTCTTTGTATCCGCGTATTAGGCGGTACGAAGAGACGTTACGCTTCTGTAGGGGATGTCATTGTAGTTTCTATCAAGAGTGTAATCCCCTCTAGTGATGTTAAAAAAGGTGCAGTATCAAAGGCTTTAATTGTACGTACTAAGAAAGAAATCCGTCGTGCTGATGGTTCTTATATTCGTTTTGATGATAATGCTTGCGTATTGTTGAATAATGCAGGTGAAATTAGAGGAAGTCGTATTTTTGGCCCTGTTGCAAGAGAGTTGCGTGCTGCAAACATGAAAGTGGTATCACTTGCACCTGAAGTACTTTAATTTTGTAAAAGATTTAAGTAATGAGTAAATTACATATAAAAAAAGGCGATACAGTTTACGTAAACTCTGGTGAAGATAAAGGTAAAACTGGCCGTGTGCTGAAAGTTCTTGTTAAAGAAGGACGTGCACTTGTAGAAGGTATCAATATGGTATCGAAAAGTACCAAACCTAATGCAAAGAACCCTCAGGGTGGTATCGTAAAGCAGGAAGCTGCTATACATATCTCAAACTTGAATTTGGTTGATCCTAAAACAGGCAAGCCAACACGTGTGGGAAGAAGAGAAAGTTCTGATGGTAGAACATTTGTTCGTTATGCTAAAAAATCAGGAGAGGAGATTAAATAATGAGTAATACTGCTAGCCTTAAGAAAGAATATGCAGAGCGCATTGCGCCTGCATTGAAGAATCAGTTCCAATATTCTTCAACAATGCAGATCCCCGTACTTAAGAAGATTGTTATCAATCAAGGATTGGGTATGGCTGTTGCTGATAAGAAGATTATTGAAGTTGCTATTAATGAGTTAACAGCAATTACTGGTCAGAAAGCTGTTGCAACAGTTTCACGTAAAGATATCGCTAACTTTAAGTTACGTAAGAAAATGCCGATTGGCGTAATGGTGACTTTGCGTCGTGAAAGAATGTATGAGTTCCTTGAAAAACTTGTTCGTGTTGCTTTGCCACGTATTCGTGACTTCAAAGGTATCGAAAGCAAGTTCGATGGAAGAGGTAATTATACATTGGGTATTCAGGAACAAATCATTTTCCCTGAAATAAATATCGATAGTATTACTAAAATTCTCGGAATGAATATTACCTTTGTAACTTCTGCTCCGACAGATGAAGAAGGTTATGCTTTGTTGAAGGAATTTGGTTTACCGTTTAAAAACTCAAAAAAAGATTAATATATTATGGCAAAAGAATCAATGAAGGCTCGTGAAGTAAAAAGAGCCAAACTTGTAGCCAAATATGCTGAAAAACGTGCTGCGTTGAAAAAGATTGTCAACTCAGGTGATCCTGCTGAAGCTTTTGAAGCTGCTCAGAAATTACAGGCTATTCCTAAGAATGCTAATCCTATTCGTTTGCACAACCGTTGTAAATTGACCGGTCGTCCTAAAGGCTATATTCGTCAGTTCGGAATTTCAAGAATTCAGTTCCGCGAAATGGCTTCTAATGGTTTGATTCCGGGCGTAAAGAAAGCAAGCTGGTAATTCTTTTTATTTTTAAATATTGTCAGGGTAGTCCTGATTAATTTAATTTATTATTATATGACAGATCCAATCGCAGATTATCTCACCAGATTGAGAAATGCAATTAGTGCAAAGCACAGAGTAGTAGAAGTGCCTGCCTCAAATTTGAAAAAGGAAATCACTAAGATCCTTTTCGACAAAGGCTACATTCTGAACTACAAGTTTGTAGAAGATGGTCCTCAAGGAACTATCAAAGTGGCTTTGAAGTACGACTCAGTAAACAAAGTAAATGCTATTAAGAAGCTTATTAGAGTTTCTACTCCGGGTTTACGTAAGTATACGGGTTACAAAGACATGCCGAGAGTTATTAATGGTTTAGGTATTGCTATAATATCTACTTCCAAAGGTGTAATGACTAACAAAGAAGCTGCTGAACTGAAAATCGGTGGTGAAGTTCTTTGTTACGTATATTAATAGGAGGATAAGCAATGTCAAGAATAGGAAAATTACCCATTAGTATTCCCACTGGAGTAACAGTTACTCTGAAGGATAATGTAGTTACTGTAAAAGGTCCTAAAGGCGAACTTAGCCAATTTGTTGATCCTTCTATCAATGTTGCAATTGAAGATGGACATGTGATGTTGACAGAAAACGAAAACGCGATGTTGGATAACGTAAAACAAAGACATGCTTTTCATGGCTTGTATCGTTCTTTGGTTAACAACATGGTTATTGGTGTTTCTGAAGGTTATAAGAAAGAACTGGAACTTGTCGGTGTAGGTTACCGTGCTTCAAACAATGGTAATATTATTGATTTCGCTTTGGGTTATACTCATAATATCTTTATGCAGTTACCTCCTGAAATCAAGGTAGAAACTAAGTCAGAAAGAAATAAGAACCCTCTTATTATATTGGAATCTTGTGACAAACAACTGCTGGGTCAGGTTTGTTCAAAAATACGTTCTTTCCGTAAGCCGGAACCTTATAAAGGTAAAGGTATTAAGTTTGTTGGCGAAGAAATTCGTAGAAAGTCTGGTAAGTCAGCCGGTGCTAAATAATTTACATAAAATTGTATTATCATGACAACAAAATTAGAAAGACGAATCAAGATCAAATATAGAGTACGCAATAAGATTTCAGGTACTACTGAACGTCCGCGTATGAGTGTGTTTAGAAGTAACAAGCAGATTTACGTTCAAGTTATCGATGACTTGTCTGGTAGAACTTTGGCTGCAGCTTCATCTTTGGGAATGGAAGCTATGCCTAAGAAAGAACAGGCTGCTAAAGTTGGTGAACTGATTGCCAAGAAGGCTCAGGAAGCTGGTATTACGACTGTCGTATTCGACCGTAATGGTTACTTGTATCATGGGAGAATAAAAGAAGTAGCTGACGCTGCTCGTAACGGTGGACTTAAATTTTAATCAATTATGGCAGTTAATAATAGAGTTAAGATAACTAACGATATAGAGTTAAAAGACAGATTGGTTGCTATCAACCGTGTTACAAAGGTAACAAAGGGTGGTAGAACATTCAGCTTCTCTGCAATTGTCGTTGTTGGAAACGAAGACGGTATTATTGGTTGGGGCCTTGGTAAAGCAGGTGAAGTAACAGCTGCTATTGCTAAAGGTGTTGAAGCAGCTAAAAAGAACTTGACTCGTGTTCCTGTATTGAAAGGTACAGTTCCTCATGAACAGTCGGCTAAATTTGGTGGTGCTGAAGTATTCATCAAGCCGGCTTCTACCGGTACTGGTGTGGTAGCAGGTGGTGCGATGCGTGCTGTTTTGGAAAGTGTGGGTGTTACAGACGTTTTGGCTAAGTCAAAAGGTTCTTCTAATCCGCACAACTTGGTAAAAGCTACTATTTTAGCTTTGGGCGAGATGAGAGATGCCCGTATGGTTGCTCAGAACAGAGGCGTAAGTATGGAAAAAGTATTTAGAGGATAAGGAGGAATTATGTCAACTATTAAGATTAAACAAGTAAAAAGTAGAATTGGTGCTCCTGCTGATCAAAAGAGAGTACTCGATGCGCTGGGACTTCGCAAGATGAATCGTGTGGTTGAGCACGAAGCAACTCCTTCTATTCTGGGAATGGTTGAAAAGGTAAAACACCTGGTTGCCATCGTTAAGTAATTCATTGTTAATAAAAAAACTAATTACGATATGAATTTAAGTAATTTAAAACCTGCAGAAGGATCTACAAAGACTAGAAAAAGAATTGGCCGTGGCCCGGGATCTGGTTTGGGTGGTACTTCTACAAGAGGTCATAAAGGTGCTAAATCAAGATCAGGTTATTCAAAGAAGATTGGTTTTGAAGGTGGACAGATGCCTCTTCAACGTCGTGTTCCGAAGTTTGGTTTTAAGAATATTAACCGTGTAGAATATAAAGCTATTAACCTTGAAACTATTCAGAAATTGGCTGAAGCTAAGAATCTGACTAAGGTAGGTATGAATGACTTTATTGAAGCTGGTTTCATTTCTTCTAATCAATTGGTAAAAGTACTAGGTAACGGTAGTTTGACTACTAAGCTTGATGTGGAAGCTAATGCTTTTTCAAAGAGTGCGGTAGCTGCAATCGAAGCTGTTGGTGGTAATGCAGTAAAACTCTGATTCAATGAGAAAATCTATTGAAACATTAAAGAATATATGGAAAATTGAGGATCTGAGACAAAGGATCCTCATTACTATATTATTTGTTGCAATTTACAGGTTTGGTTCTTACGTGGTTCTGCCAGGTATTAACCCTGCTATGTTAACTCAGTTGCATAAACAAACGAGTGAAGGTTTGTTAGCCTTGTTAAACATGTTCTCTGGAGGAGCGTTTTCCAATGCATCTATTTTTGCATTGGGAATCATGCCATATATCTCGGCATCAATTGTAATTCAGCTTTTGGCGATTGCTGTTCCCTACTTTCAGAAAATCCAGCGTGAAGGTGAAAGTGGTAGAAGAAAAATCAATCAGTATACTCGTATATTGACAATTGCAATTTTGGTTTTCCAAGCTCCCTCATACTTGCTTAACCTTAAGATGCAAGCCGGACCATCACTTAATGCTTCATTAGATTGGACATTCTTTATAATTACTTCTACCATCATTTTGGCAGCTGGAAGTATGTTTATTCTGTGGCTTGGAGAAAGAATAACAGATAAGGGGATAGGTAATGGTATATCATTCATCATTTTGATTGGTATTATTGCCCGTCTGCCACAATCTTTATTCCAGGAGTTTGTTTCTCGTCTGGCTTCTCCGGGTGCAGGTGGTATCATCATGTTTTTGTTGGAAATAGTATTTTTGTTGTTTGTTATTGCAGCAGCAATTTTGCTGGTTCAAGGCGTCCGCAAAGTTCCCGTACAGTATGCGAAACGTATTGTAGGAAACAAACAATATGGTGGTGCAAGACAATATATTCCTTTAAAGGTGAATGCTGCGAATGTAATGCCTATCATCTTTGCCCAGGCAATCATGTTTATCCCTATTACATTGGTAGGTTTCTCAAATGCTGCAACAGCAAGTGGTATTGTACGTGCATTTGTAGATCATACTAGCTTCTGGTATAATTTTGTTTTTGCAATATTGATTATTGTGTTTACATACTTCTATACTGCAATAACAATTAATCCTAACCAGATGGCAGAAGATATGAAGAGAAATAATGGTTTTATTCCGGGAATAAAACCAGGTAAGAATACAGCTGAGTATATAGATGCGATCATGTCTCGTATTACTCTGCCGGGTTCTATATTCTTGGCTCTTGTAGCCATCATGCCTGCATTTGCCGGTATTTTTGGAGTAAAAGCTGAGTTCGCCCAGTTCTTCGGTGGTACATCCTTATTGATTCTTGTAGGTGTTGTATTGGATACACTCCAACAGGTAGAAAGTCATTTGCTGATGCGCCATTACGACGGATTGTTAAATTCCGGAAGAATCAAGGGGCGTGCTGGTAATGTTGCTGCATATTAATTAGTCTGAGATGATATTTCTTAAGACAGATGATGAGATAGAGCTGCTTCGTCAGAGTAACCTACTTGTAGGTAGGACTCTGGCTGAAGTTGCTAAATTGATAAAACCCGGTGTGACAACTAAGGAACTTGACAAGGTGGCTGAAGAGTTTATTAGAGATAATGGAGCTGTTCCTACTTTTAAAGGTTTTCCCAATCAGTATGGTGATCCGTTTCCCAGTACCTTGTGTACTTCGGTAAATGATCAGGTTGTACACGGTATTCCCAATGATATCCCTTTGAAAGAAGGTGATATTGTTTCTGTTGATTGTGGTACTTATATGAATGGGTTTTGTGGGGATTCAGCTTATACCTTCTGTGTAGGAGAAGTTGATCCTGAGGTCTTGAAACTTTTGAAGACAACAAAAGAAGCTTTATATTTAGGTATAGAGAATGCCATTCATGGAAAGCGTTTGGGTGATATAGGTTTTGCTGTCCAGCAACATTGCGAGGCTAATTCCTATGGTGTGGTAAGAGAATTCGTAGGTCATGGTATTGGAAAAGATATGCATGAAGATCCGCAGGTACCCAATTATGGAAAAAGAGGATACGGCACTCAGTTGAAAAAGGGTATGTGCATTGCCATCGAACCGATGATAACATTGGGTTCCCGCCAGATAGTAATGGAAAGAGATGGATGGACAGTGCGTACACGCGATAGGAAATGTGCCGCTCACTTTGAGCATACAGTTGCAATAGGAGTTGGGAAGGCAGATATTTTGTCCTCATTTGAATATGTCGAACAAGTATTAGGAGATAAAGCAATTTAATATGGCAAAGCAATCCGCAATAGAACAAGATGGAGTTATAGTTGAAGCATTGTCTAATGCAATGTTTCGTGTTGAGCTAGAAAACGGGCATGAGATTACTGCTCATATCTCTGGCAAGATGAGAATGCATTACATTAAAATATTACCCGGGGATAAGGTCAGAGTAGAGATGTCTCCTTATGACTTATCTAAAGGAAGAATCGTTTTTAGATATAAATAAAAAAGAAATAAGATATGAAAGTAAGAGCATCATTAAAGAAACGTACGCCGGAATGCAAAATCGTTAGACGAAATGGCCGTTTGTATGTTATTAACAAGAAAAATCCTAAGTATAAACAACGTCAAGGATAATTTATTATTTTTGCAAAAAAAATAATTTAGTATATGGCTATAAGAATAGTTGGTGTAGATTTGCCTCAGAATAAGAGAGGCGAGATTGCGTTAACCTATGTATATGGTATTGGACGCAGTAGTTCAGCAAAAATCTTGGATAAGGCTGGTGTTGACAGAGATGTGAAAGTAAAAGACTGGACAGATGACCAGGCTGCTAAAATTCGTGAAATCATTGGTGCTGAATACAAAGTAGAAGGTGATCTTCGTTCAGAAGTGCAATTAAACATTAAGCGATTAATGGATATTGGTTGCTATCGTGGTGTACGTCACCGTATTGGTCTGCCGGTTCGTGGTCAGAGCACTAAGAACAACGCTCGTACACGTAAGGGAAGAAAGAAAACAGTTGCAAATAAGAAAAAAGCTACTAAATAATAATTGTTGATATGGCAAAAAAAACAGTCGCAGCTAAGAAGAGAAATGTGAAGGTTGACGCTAATGGACAGTTGCATGTTCATTCTTCATTCAACAACATCATTGTATCTCTGGCAAATAGTGAAGGTCAGATTATCTCATGGTCTTCTGCAGGTAAGATGGGATTTAGAGGTTCTAAGAAGAACACTCCTTATGCAGCACAGATGGCTGCACAAGATTGCGCTAAGGTAGCGTTTGATCTTGGCCTGAGAAAGGTGAAAGCTTATGTAAAGGGTCCTGGAAACGGACGTGAGTCTGCTATCAGAACTGTTCACGGAGCTGGTATCGAGGTTACTGAAATTATTGATGTAACTCCGCTTCCGCACAACGGTTGTCGTCCTCCGAAAAGAAGAAGAGTTTAATAGATAACCTATTTTTATATGTAACTTGATTTTGTTAATAATGGATTGCACTTCCTTTCTGTAATCGCGGCTGCAACAAATTAAGTTCATTAGTAACAATTAAATTAGAAAAAGAAATGGCTAGATATACTGGACCAAAATCAAGAATTGCCCGTAAATTCGGTGAAGGAATCTTTGGAGCAGATAAAGTTTTATCTAAGAAGAATTATCCTCCCGGACAACATGGTAACAACAGAAGAAGAAAGACTTCTGAGTATGGTGTCATGTTGGCAGAAAAACAAAAAGCTAAATATACTTACGGTGTATTGGAAAAACAATTCCGTAACCTGTTTGAAAAGGCTGCAAGTGCTAACGGTATTACCGGTGAAATCTTGTTGCAGAGTTTAGAGGCTCGTCTTGACAACGTGGTGTTCCGTTTGGGTATTGCTCCGACTCGTGCTGCTGCCCGTCAGTTAGTAAGTCACAAGCACATTACAGTAGATGGAAAGGTAGTTAATATTCCTTCATTCTCTGTAAAACCCGGTCAGATTGTGGGTGTACGCGAAAGATCTAAATCTTTGGAAGTGATTGCTAATTCACTTGCAGGATTCAATCACAGCAAATATCCTTGGTTGGAGTGGGATGAAAGTTCTAAGGTAGGTAAGTTGTTACATATACCTGAAAGAGCAGACATTCCTGAAAACATTAAAGAACACTTGATCGTTGAATTGTACTCTAAATAATAATTAATTTCATGGCGATATTAGCATTTCAAAAACCTGATAAAGTATTAATGTTGGAAGCGGACTCCAGATTTGGAAAATTTGAGTTCCGTCCACTCGAACCCGGTTTCGGTATTACCGTAGGTAATGCTTTACGCCGTATTCTTCTTTCTTCATTGGAAGGATTTGCAATCAACACGATTAAGATCGAAGGTGTAGAACATGAGTTCGCATCTGTACCCGGTGTTAAAGAAGACGTGACCAACATTATCTTAAATCTGAAGCAAGTCAGATTTAAGCAAGTAGTAGAAGAGTTCGAAAATGAAAAGGTAAGCATTACCGTTGAGAATTCTAGTGAATTTAAGGCAGGTGATATAAGTAAGTATTTGACTGGATTTGAAGTGTTAAATCCTGAATTGGTTATTTGCCATTTAGATTCAAAAGCAACAATGCAGATGGACATTACCATTAATAAAGGTAGAGGGTATGTTCCGGCCGACGAAAACCGCGAATATTGTACCGATGTTAATGTAATTCCTATCGATTCTATTTACACACCGATACGTAATGTAAAATATCAGGTGGAAAACTTCCGTGTTGAACAGAAGACTGACTACGAAAAGCTGGTATTGGAAATTACTACCGATGGTTCCATTCACCCGAAGGAAGCTTTGAAAGAAGCCGCTAAAATATTGATTTATCATTTCATGTTGTTCTCTGATGAAAAGATTACTCTTGAAACATCCGATGTGGACGGCAATGAAGAATTTGATGAAGAAGTATTGCACATGCGCCAGCTGCTTAAGACTAAGCTTGTTGATATGGACCTCTCAGTTCGTGCCTTGAACTGCTTGAAAGCTGCCGATGTGGAAACATTGGGTGACTTGGTACAGTTCAACAAGACAGATCTGTTGAAGTTCAGAAACTTCGGTAAGAAATCGCTCACGGAGCTTGATGATTTGCTCGAGGGTCTGAATCTGTCGTTTGGAACCGATATCTCTAAATATAAATTAGATAAAGAATAAAAAATGAGACATAATAAGAAATTCAATCATTTAGGTCGTACTGCTTCTCATAGAAGTGCTATGTTATCTAACATGGCTTGTTCTTTGATCAAGCACAAAAGAATCACTACGACTGTTGCAAAGGCTAAAGCTTTGAAGAAATTCGTTGAGCCTTTAATTACAAAATCTAAAGACGACACAACTAATTCACGTCGTGTTGTATTTAGCAACTTGCAAGATAAGTTTGCTGTAACGGAGTTGTTCAAAGAAATCTCTGTAAAAGTAGCAGATCGTCCGGGTGGTTATACTCGTATCATCAAAACAGGTCATCGTTTGGGTGATAATGCTGAAATGTGCTTTATCGAATTGGTAGATTACGATGAAAACATGGCTAAGACTGCAACTGCTAAGAAAGCAACTCGTACTCGTCGTTCTAAGAAGAGTGCAGCCGCTACAGAAGCTCCTGCAGCACCGGCAGCTGAAACTACAGAGGAAGCCCCTAAAGCTGAATAATCTGTAATCATCATATATATAAAAGCCATAGCTATAAAAGCTGTGGCTTTTTTTATTTTATGCCCTGACCGGCAGTAATGAGAAAACAAGCTGTGAGGCTTCTGTCCACATGCATATTACTTGTTCTGTTTACAAAAGTTTTGATACGGACGAGGCATGCAGAACAAGAACAGCTTTTAATTTAAAGTCGGAATTAGAAACATCGAATAATTCCTTCAAAACCGTCATAGATAGGTAACCTGTTGCTTTTCAGGAAGAAACCATGAAGGAATTGAGAACCGATCCTTCATAATTTTGGATAATCCTTCATAGCTCCCTTAAAACAAAATACCTTTGATATGTGTTAATTATTGTATGAAATGAAACCTAAAACGCTATTTATGTTATCTTTGTAAACCAAACAGTAAGCAATGAAAGGATTTGTTACAGTCATATTATTTTTTCTGTTTGCCTTGGCTTTTGCCGGAACAGAATATGTAGATGCAGTTCCAGCTGCATCAATGACGGTATGTACTGTACAGCATACGGATACTACTCCGCAGCACTCCATCAATGAAGATCGTGTCATTCCCTTGGATAGCAATAAGGGAATAGCAGATATGGAGTTTGGGGACGCTCATACTTTAGCACATCGCGTCAGTGCCTCTGCAGAGCGTATGTACCGTTTTTCCTCCATGGAGACTACCCAATTTATCAAAATTTTGTTGCGTAAGATGGCCGCCCGGATGGCCAGTCTTGCAAGCTGTCATACCCATGTGTATGCCTCTTCCTATTCCCTTCCCTGGGATAGTGCTTGCGAGCACTATATCTTTGGTATGAGGCGCATTCTTATTTAGCTTTTATTCTTTTACCAATTTGTTTTTCATGGTTCTGTCTTGTCGGGTGATTGGCGAGATGTGACCTTGGTATGAATTATTGTATTTTTAATTAGTAAAGAATAAAATTTAAATTATTATGAGTAATACAGTTTCTACTGAAGCAACCTTGTTTTCAACAACACACCCTGATGTCGTAAAACGTACTAGTGTTTCTTCTATTATCATATCCGCTATCCTTTGTGTGATAGGTGCGGGTGCATTTGCAACCTCTTTAAAGATGGGGGATTCCTCATCCACCATGAGCATGGTGCTTATGGCCGGTGGAACCATTTTGTTTCTGTGGGCCGTATTCCGCTTTTTCTGGCGAGGCAAGGAATGGGTATATGCACCTACCGGCAGCGTAGCTAAAGAAGGGACCTGCTTCTTTGATGTATGCAATTTACAGGCTTTGACGGATGCGTTGGAGAAAAAAGGTTTTGAAACCAGGAATGACGTGAAAGTAAAGACAAACGGAAACGTACGTATGGACTATATGATTTCTCAGGACAAGAAATTCGTTGCGGCCCAGCTGTTCCGTTTCATCCCCTATACATACGAACCTGCATCTTCTGTGTTTTATTTCACGGGAGATGATGCAAGTGCGTTTGTACATTGCTTGGAAACAAGTGAATTTTGATTTTCTATGACTCTTTATGTTATGAAATAAGGTGTGCCTGTGAAGGTCTGCTTTATTTGCTTAAGACGTTAATGTGATAAATTGTCGGGTGGGGTTAGTCGTTGATGATTAGCCCCATCTTTTTCATCAGGAAGCAGGCATTCATATTTTGTGCGATACCTTCACGGAGTTTGTATGAAAAAGTCAGTTCATCGTTGGTAATATCAGCTTCAAAGCAATAATTCCGTATCTCTTTGGGGAAATATTCTATTAGTTTCCCTAATAGCAGGTCGTGTGTGGCAATGATGCCATTCGTCTTCAGTTCCATCAGTTGGCGTACCAGGGCGAATGAGCCTTTCTGCTTGTCCATCGAGTTGGTTCCTTTTAAAATCTCATCCAGAATGATGAACAACTCCTCTCCCTTATTCAGGCGGTCTATAATTTGTTTCAATCGTTTTAGTTCGGCAAAGAAGTAAGATTCGTTGTCTGTCAACGAATCGGAAGTCCGCAAGCTTGTCACTAGTTTGGCAGGATATATTTCAAGGGAGGAACAGCATACGGGGCAGCCGGTACATGCCAATACATAATTCACTCCGATTGTACGCAGATAAGTACTTTTTCCTGCCATGTTGGCTCCTGTGATGATGACAAAGAACGGTCTTGAGGGGATATCGGCATCATTGGTCACACATTGCCGTGCAGGCATCAGGGGATGTCCCATATCCTTTGCAAGGAATACAAAAGGCTTGCCGGCAATGGTCGGATAGGTGTATGCGGGATGGTTGCCGGCAAATGTCGCCAGAGAACAAAGAGCATCAATGTCACCCAATACGTCCAGCCAGTGGAGCAGATATTTTCCATATTTGTGCCTCCATTGCTCAATGCGCATTACCTGCCGGAGTTGCCAGAACATGGAACCTTCCAGCAAGACATATAGCAGTTGGTTGTTGCGCAAGTCCAGTTTGTCCAGTTCCCGTGAAAGCTCTTTCAAGATATGGGTGGTGGATTTCCCGTTCATGCCGAATTCAGCTTTCAGGTGTCTGAGTAGCGGAGCGTTCATTTCCCGGTTTTCTATCAGGCTGATCAGTTCGGCGTAGATAGACAGAATACGTAATTTCTTGTCATACACTCTTTGCAGGTTGCTGACAGGCTTTATCAGTCCGAAACTACCTATCACGAACAGTCCGAAGGCCAGTCCGAACCATGTCATCGGAATGACCCCCGCCACTCCCAGCATAGCCAGTACGATGTTGACTCCGGGAACGATTCCCAATAACGGGCGGCTCCACCATTTCTTGCTGAAATAGGCAGGTGCTTCCGTCCACTCTTTAATTTCTTCGCGGTCGCTTGTCGCCCCTTTGTAGAGCAGGCCGGTGATCCGGAATGTTTCCCGGAAATCGGAATAAGCAGCCAGTTCCTTTGTCGCCTCCTGCCGTTGGATTATCTCTTCCTTTATCTCCAGATGATTTTGCAACCATTCTGCCAGTTTTTCCTTTCCGAATGAAGTGCAGGTACGGTTCAAGGCCTGGAACAAGGAGTGCCTTCCGAACAAGTCCAGGTCAAAAGAATACCTGTGGGCCGGGTTTGTGAATTCCTTTCCGTCCTCAAATGGCTCATAGTTGTCCGCCAGTGCGGAAAGCTCGTCACTATTCACCCGTATGCAGGTTTCCAGCCAGTCTTTGCGGAAAAACAACCGGTTGTGATACTTCACCAATGCCAGAAAAGGAACGAAAGTGACCGCTATGGTTAGACATATAGTGGGTGTCCCTGCCTGATAGAAGTAGATTGTTCCTATAATCCCTGCTGCAAATAACAAGACCCTCAGCGTGCTGATGCGGAGAATCTTATTTTTTACCTGGCGGAGTTCTGCCTCAGCCTGTTCAATGCGCTGTTCGTATTTTGCTTTCAATTCCATAATGATAGGTTATAAATATTTCCTTGCCATACCGGGCGCGGTTTTGCAGCGGAGAGGGGAAGCCTTCTGCGGCGATGCAAGGGTATGGCGAAGAACTTTTCATTTGTTTTCCGGCAAATATATAGAAAAAAAAACGTCTCCTTCTGTTTCTTGTGTTATTTAGACTTATCTTTTCATTTTAGGAAGAAGAGCCTTCCATCCAGAATGATGGCGGTTAGACCGATGAGGATGCATGACAGGAAATGAAATTTTAACATAGCCGATGAACCCATTGTCAATAGGAAAAAGTATATTTGTCTGTCTGATAAAGATTATAAACTACTTGGGGTATGAGAAAAATGATATTCATTTTATGCATTCCGACCGCTTTGCTTTCGGCTTGCTCACCATCCGGAATGCAAGGCAATCCGGCGGCAGTACAAGCCGGTGCGGCCATCGGCGGAGTATTAGGCGCTATTGTGGGTGACAGGGCCGGCGGATACAACGGTTCGCAATTCGGCGCCCTGCTGGGAACTGTAACGGGGGCTGCTGTGGGAAATGCCATAACTACACCTCGGGAGGAAACTTATCAGGTGGAGGAGTATTACGTAAAGACTTATCCTTCTTCTTCGCAGTATGAGCACACTTCCTCTTATGAGCCTTCATCGGGATTGAGGATTATCAACCTGCGTTTTATCGATGATAACCGTAACCATGTTATTGATGCGGAAGAAGACAGCAAACTGGTGTTCGATGTGGTGAATGATGGTGATGTGCCCGCTTACAATGTTACTCCGGTAATAGAGGAAATGAGCGGCATGAAACATATTTTGATTTCACCTTCGGCTCAGATTGCCTATATGCCTGTCGGGAATCAGATAAGGTACACGGCCACCATTCGTGGAGGCAGGAAGTTGAAAACAGGCCAGGCGCAATTCCGTGTTTTTGCAACAGAGAGCAACGGGGCGGTGACCGAAGCGCATGAGTTTACTTTGCCTACCCAAAAACGGATAAAGAAATAAGTTCCTTCATTGGCGGGGCTTCTACGGGCGGATAACCCTTTTCCGGAGATAACGTAAGCATTCGCAGCCCTATTGTTAAGCCTTTCCGACCGTCCGGTTACTATCTCCAAAGCCTGCGGAGTTATCTCCATAGCCTTTGGAGTTAACTCCGCAAGCTTTGGAGATAACTCCATAGTGCTATGGAGATAGTATATATCCTTTCTTCAGACCTTAGCAGGCGGGAGAAAAGGCCTTATGGTGGGGGATGTGTGGAGTTACTCCTTGTTGATGATGCCTTGTATCTCTTGCAGGGTCAGATTTCCTGTGATGGCGATGATGGTAAATTCATTTTTTTCCTGACTCATCAATACAAATTCCTTTTCTTTGTTTTTGTTCCGTTTCAGATAAATGATGGTCTTTTCGCCTTCATCGTTTATGCGCATCAGTTCCTCGTAGCCGTTCTTGGGACTGATGAAAGCTGTCTCTTTTTTCAGCTTGGCGATAATGTCGGGTTTTTCACAACTTAGAATCTGGATGTTATCCAGTTTGGAGGCTACTTCGCCTATATTTACCCCTTCCGTTTTCATGTCGGGCATCAGGCTGAGCATGGCTTTTGAGATATAGACAGAGGTTACCCCGTCCATATCAGCGAACTTGTCGAAAAAACTGTCCTGTGCGTAGGTGAACAGTGAGCACAGAGAGAGCAATAAGGTAATGATATATGTACGTTTCATTGTTTTATGTTATTTAATCGGTTTAATTGTTCGTTTACGTTCTCTTGAATTTTTCCGGTGGCTTCCTGCACCGATTCCACTTTTTCTATTCCTTTATTCAGGCTGCTGGAAAGCATGATAAGTGCCTTCTGGGCCTGTACGTATGCTTCTTCGGGGGTGGCGCAGGTATCTTGCGGTGCCGGATAGGGCTTGTATAGGTACAGTCCTACGGAGAGCAGGATGAGCAGGCTGGCGGCTATGCTCCCTATCCATTGCAAGCGGAGGACCCGTGTATGTTTTTTTATTTTCAGCGTGCGTCTTTCGCCTGTGTCCCATTGGTCTATCTTGCGGCTCAGCCTGCTTTCCAGTCCTTCCGGTATTTCGGGAGCGGGCTGTGCTGCCAGTTGCATGAAGATTTCCTTCTCGGCAAGTAAATGAGCCGGAACGTCCTCTTCGGTAAAAAAGCGTTTCAGTTCCTTTTCTTCGGTTTCGCTGGTTTCTCCATCGTAATACCGGGTCAATAGTCTTTCTATTTCATTTACTTTCATAGTTCATTATTGCATTATATTGTTCACGTATCTTTTTGCGGGCGCGGCTCAGCAACACACGTATGTTGATGGCATTCAGTCCTGTGGCTTGCTCTATCTCCTCAAAGGAGCAGTCATTGACATCACGGAGCAGAATCACCCGCTTTTGTTGCTCTGGCAGTCTGCCGATGAGCCGGCGTACCTGGTTCACCTCATCCCGTTGTTCCACTTCCCGCGCTATGTTGGTGTCCGTAGGGAGGTTCAGCTCTTCGGGTGCATGTCCGTCTTCATCGGGCCGGCTCCTGCGGAGGGCGTCGTAGCACAGGTTCTTGACAAGGGTGACGCAGTAGGCTTCGGTGTTCAGCACGCCCGCCAGCTCATCGCGCTTGTTCCACAATTTCAGATACGCCTCCTGCACCATATCTTCCGCCTCCTGAGGGTTGCCCGTCAGCCGGAAGGCTACCCGGTAGAGTTTCCGGTGGTAAGGTAGAAATTGTTGCTTAAACTCAGCGGTGTCCATGCTTCTTCCCTGTTTCCTGATTTACTAATTTGTTTATATCATCCTTTGTGAATTTTCCGTTTATCTGTACCAGTGTACAGTCTTCTTTTCCGGTGCATACAAACAGCAGTTCACGGATAGTTTCCTTTTTTGTTTTCATCAGCACGCGGACTTTCTCGCCTTCATCGTTTACACGCATCAGCTCATCATATCCTTTCAGATTCAGTTTGTTCACTTTTTTGTTGAACCGTTCTTTTACGCTTGCCGTACAAGATTCCAGGTCCAGTACTTTTATTGACTTTATTTTTCTTATTATCTCAGCGTCTTCATCGTGTCCGGCAAACATTTTTCCAAGAGACATCATGAAAGAAGATACTTTGACACAATCGGCATTTTTTTCGCTGCCGAATTCATTGAAAAGACCGTTGATGCCTTGGGCGTAGCCCAGATGGCAGACGAAGACTAGCAATAGAGTAAATACAAACTTTTTCATGGTTCTATTTGGTTTTTGTTCATACTGAAATTGTTTTTTGAAAGCGCTTTCAATCAGATAGACGGGGGAAGTGGGAAAGTTGTTACAAAGGGAAAAGAATTTTTTTAAGTTTCTATGTTTGTAAAGAGGTTCAGCTTTACAAAGAAAGCATCATTCAATAGCCTGTTTGATCTTTCATCAGCATGATCACAGGCTTTGCCGGTCCCTTTAACCAATTCCTTTCATTCAGGTAAT
The DNA here is from genome assembly GCF_040911965.1 of Phocaeicola sp. RTP21359st1_B8_RTP21360_211022. Taxonomy (NCBI): domain Bacteria; kingdom Pseudomonadati; phylum Bacteroidota; class Bacteroidia; order Bacteroidales; family Bacteroidaceae; genus Phocaeicola; species Phocaeicola sp. RTP21359st1_B8_RTP21360_211022. The sequence goes on along the minus strand of NZ_JBDFXP010000028.1, from coordinate 30,974 downwards.
TTCGGGGAGTAGAATGAAGAAACCCTCGCCTTGTTTACAAATCTTTCGCAAGTTCAGGATGAGAACAAGGGGTTTTTCTTATGAAATGATATTGGCTGGGGATTATTGGTTCCGCACAGGCAACCTCACCCATAACCATCCGGGAATCAATTTCCAGAAGAATACGATAAACTGATAGCGCCAGTCTATGATGGCTACTCTTTTCCTTCGGGAAATGGCTTTTACAATTTGAGATGCTACTTGGGAAGTATGCATCAGCAGCGGATATTTATCATCTTTCAGCAAAGGAGTGGCGACAAATCCGGGACGGATATCGGTGAAGGAGATGTTTAGTTTCTTCATGTGTGCCAATTGCTCCAATGCATTTATGTACGTGTTCTGAAACCGCTTGGTAGCTGAATAAGCTGGGGCGGATCCCAGCCCTTTGGTGCCTGCTATGGAGCTGATTACGGCTATATGCCCTTTCCCGCGTTGCTCAAAATAGTGATAGGCGGCATTGACCATCCGTATGAATCCCGAAACATTGGTGGCGGCGGTTTGTAATTCTATATCGGGTTGAAGTGAAAGATTTTGTTTGCCTATGCCCGAGCTGAGCAAGAACACATCCATACCTCCCATTTTAGTAATCAGTTGCTCCAATGAGAAAGGGGCGTCCTCACGGGTGACATCTATTGTCTGAGTACATACCTGTCCGGGCGCGGATAACCGGATTTTTTCCAGTTCTTCTTCTCTACGTCCTGCCACGCCTACTTGCCAGCCGTCTTTCAGATAGCATCGCGCCACTTCCAGTCCGATGCCGGAAGTGGCGCCAATGATAATGATTTTTTTCATCCGCTTCGTCTTATTGTAAAGCTTGCTCAATGTCGGCTATGATGTCGTTTACATTCTCGATGCCCACTGAAAGACGAATCAAGTCCGGAGCTACTCCCGCTTCGCGCAACTGTTCGTCGGTGAGCTGGCGGTGAGTATGGCTGGCGGGATGCAGTACGCAGGTCCGTGCGTCGGCCACATGGGTTACGATGCAGATGAATTTCAGCCTGTCCATAAATTCTATCGCTTCCTCACGGGTTCCGTTCAAGCCGAAAGCGATGACACCGCACGAGCCGTTTGGCATATATTTCTGTGCCAGATCATAGTATTTGCTGCTTTTCAGTCCGCAATAGTTCACCCATTTCACTTTCGGGTTGGCTTCCAGCCATTCGGCCACTTTCTGTGCGTTTTCGCAATGACGGGGCACGCGCAGGTGTAATGTTTCCAATCCCAGATTCAGCAGGAACGCATTTTGCGGAGACTGGATGGAGCCGAGGTCACGCATCAGTTGGGCGGTTGCTTTCGTCATGTAAGCCATTTTGCCGAACGCTTTGGTATAAGTCAGTCCGTGATAAGACTCGTCGGGCTGGGTCAGACCGGGGAATTTGTCCGCATGGGCTTCCCAGTCAAAGTTGCCGCTGTCCACAATGGCGCCTCCTACACTGGTGGCATGACCGTCCATGTATTTGGTTGTAGAATGGGTGACGATATCCGCTCCCCATTCAAACGGGCGGCAGTTGATGGGAGTGGCGAAGGTGTTGTCCACAATCAAAGGCACACCGTGCTTGTGTGCGATGCGTGCGAACTTTTCGATGTCCAGCACATCGATGCTCGGATTGGAGATGGTTTCGCCGAACAACGCTTTGGTATTCGGGCGGAAAGCTTGGTCTATTTCCTCTTCGGATGCATTGGCGTCAATGAAGGTACACTCGATGCCCAGTTTTTTCAGCGTGACGCCAAACAGATTGAATGTACCTCCGTAGATGGTAGACGAGCATACGAAGTGGTCGCCTGCCTGACAGATATTGAAAATGGCATAGAAGTTGGCAGCCTGGCCGGACGAGGTCAGCATAGCACCCACACCACCTTCCAATGCTGCGATTTTTGCGGCGACGGCGTCATTGGTGGGGTTTTGCAAGCGTGTATAGAAATATCCCGAATCTTCCAGATCGAACAGACGCGCCATCTGTTCGCTGGTGTCATACTTGAATGTGGTACTTTGATAAATAGGCAAAACGCGCGGTTCGCCTTTTTTCGGAGTCCAGCCTGCCTGTACGCATAAGGTCTCCCTGCTATACTTCTTATCCATGTTTATATTGTTATTAAAATTACATATTCATTTATTTCGCAGCAAAATTAAGAATAATCTGTCATTTAGGGTTCAATTACTGGGAAAAGTGTTATATTTGAACGATTTTAATAAGCTTAACTATGGCAGAGGATATAAAATTCAGGCATACTATGCCGGTGCAGATACGATTCAGCGATGTGGACCAGTTTGGTCATATGAACAATTCGGTTTACTTTTCTTTGTATGATTTGGCAAAGACTACTTATATAAAAGATGTGTTTGGCAGTGCCGACTGGAGTAAGCTGGCTATTGTGGTGGCCAATATCAATGCAAACTTCTTTATGCCGGTATTTTTCTCGGATCATCTGGTGATAGAAACGGCTGTGGTACATTTGGGGCATAAGAGTTTTACTTTGTTGCAGCGTGCCGTGACTACGGATACCCATGAGGTGAAGTGTGAGTGCCGCACGGTGATGGTAGGTTATGACCTGGCTACCAAAGAACCGAAATTGATTTCCGAGGATTATAAGGAGGCAATTTGCAGGTACGAGGAAAAAACATTGGAGGAACTTTCAAAAGGGTAGAAATGGATGGTATACTCGCTATAAATAGCTAAAAAATTATTTATAGCAAGATTGTATTATTTTATTAAAAGTATTCTCCTGTAATGGTTAAAAGTTTGGGAGATGAGTCAAAATTACCATATAATAAAATTTCTCTTTGAAACTTTCCTATGTCATCGGGATGGAAAATGATATTCAGACAAGTGCTGTCTCCCGGATTTATTTCAGTAATTTCATTTTCAATATTCAAACATTCGCATGAAAGATCTATATGACTGATTCTTACTATGTTCTTCCCTGTATTCCATATTGTGAATTTGATTCTTGCCTTTTCCGTGCGGCTGATTTTGCCTAAATCTATCTCATTTGTGTTGAATGTAATGGTGGTGTTCGCTTCTTCGCTGGGAGATTCATTTCCATAAAAAGAGTGCGACACATATTTACCATTATTTAAAAGGTAGACTCTAGGTGTGTTTTTAGCCATATCCAATTCCACTAATATGGATTTAGTGTCTAGATATACATTGGAGTAGTCATCTATATTTTTATTGGCAATTAAATTGAAAGTCTTTTTACTTTTACATGCAATTATATAAATAGTATCGGTCGAGTTATGTATATCTGACAGAGCTTTGTGTATGCATCCTTTGCAACCATTACCCAATATGGTAACAAGGTGGGTGGCATTGTGGATTTGTGATTTCTCAACTCCGACTTCATCAAACAGTTTTTGAAGGCATTTGTCATTATTGGACATACAGCTTGCCAGGAACAGTCCTCCACATAGAATGATTGAGTAGTTCTTTTTCTTCATTTTTTCCGGCCTTGAAGTGTGAAACACCTGAATACCAGTTTGTTTTCGTCAAACTGAGGATTGTTTTCATTATTCTCTGAAATATACAGGCCTTTTTTACCTACGAAGCACAAGTGATGGGCATAGGTGTTGCCGGGAAATTTTGTTTCACCAATAATTTCATAGTCTTTGTTTAGAATGATGATGGAGAAACTTTGATGCGGATTGTTGGAGAATGGTTTTATATTATCATCCGGCATTAAGGCAAACCGATAGAATACTTTTCGGTATTTATCATACATCAAGTGGTGGTAATGGGGCTGTAATCCTCTGTCATGTATGGTTTTGAATAAATCAATTTGTAAATTTTGGGAGACTGGACGCACGTGGGGCAGATAATGGCTTTTAGCATTATACGCTTTTTTATGTTTGAAATCAGAAGATACAAATATGCTGTCATATTGTCCCAGTGAAACAACAACTTCTTTACCTGTATATGTGTAACTGATTTCAGGGTCATACAGAATGTAGTCTATCTCATCTTTGTTAAAAATAGATGGGTATCGTAGTTCTGTCCACCCTAGTTTTTTTTTATGAAGGTCTGCATAAGCAAATATGGGTATTTTATCCCATTCATCTTTTTTACGGGGATATTTTAATAATGATTGACTGAAATATAAAATAGAATCCTTAATTATGGCAGGTCGATATGTATAACTCATGCAACAAATGTGGTCGAAAGCATGAAAGTTTACGCTGTCTTTCCAAAAACTATTCTTATTTTCCACTTCTCCTTTTTCATTGATAATTCCAAAAACTCCATTCCAAGTTGTAATTAAAAAATGCTTTGAGCTAAGTGGAAAACAGCCATTAGTTGATGGCATTGCATTTCTCCCCTCTTTTTGTAGATGAATTGTTTTAATAACTTGTTTGGTATCCAAATCATAGATATGAACTTTATAGCTTGCTTTTTCATTCAAAAAGGAAAGATACTCATGTCCGTTTTCTTCAAATTGGAATATAGATTTGCTTTCATAATGTGTATGTTCATCTATAGACAGGCAGATGGAGTCTGTAGCTGTTAATTCTGTACCATAGTCTATTGGACGAGAAGGAGATGAACACGATGCTCCTAGAAGCAGATAAGTGAAGATATACAAAAAATATTTCATACACTATAGATTAAATATAGGGTATTTAATTATCTTCAGTTTGTAGATTGGATCAACTAATTATGAATAGGAAAGATCTTAAATACCCTATGGAATGATTTGCTAGTCGGTTAAATTAATTGGGAGCTCCTTCATCTCTTCCGCACCTTTGGTTTGGGTCTTCATAACAATTATTGAATGAAAAATTTACACAAGAAGACGCTCCATCGAAATACCAGCATTTATCTCCTTCACCGGGAGGTCCGTAATCACTGCGAGCATTTCCGTTTTCTGTGTTGCTCGGAAGAGGTGCATCAAACTTTAATTCTTGTCGGGAAGAATAGATCTCTACGCTAGTCAAACAAAGAATGACTAGGACTAAAAAAAGTGATTTGTTTTTCATAAGATCTGCTTTTAAAGGTTAGTATATAGTTAACTTCACAAATGTACATTAGAATTTTATTATATCAAATATATTTTGGAATATTTTTCAGAATATATTGTTGGGTAACTGGTTTATATGCAGTGATATAATTGAATGTGACTTATATAATGTGCTAAATTTATGCTTTTTATTATGAAGAAAATAAACCTATTTAGTTCTAAAACTATTAATAAAGTTCTTTATGTACCAACTCTTCAAACAGTAATGCATATTTTGCGACGACTGCTTCGGCGTATTTCTTCCCTTTTCCGGCACTTGCTTTTTTAGGATTGCCTATACCGGTATCTTGCGAAACGTTTTGCCAGTTTCTCGGAATCCATGCCACTTTTTCATTCAGCATTTGCGAAGCGAACTTCTTATAATTTCCATCTCCGGCTTCATCCAGGTTTACCAATTCCGGATGATAATGCATCATAACAGAAGTTTCCAATTCATCTGCATGGTCACCCGGTTCATCAAAGTACTCTTTAGCAGGGATAAAGGCAAACCATTCGCTGCTGGCTATCAGGAAGTCGGGATAGTCCAGTGACAAGTCACGTATCATACTTTTGAATGTATTGCCGCCATGTCCGTTGATAATGACCATTTTGCGGTATCCCTGGGCGTATAGAGAGGCAACTAGGTCGCTTAAAATCGCTTTTTGCGTTTCATAGCGATAATGGATGCAGAAATCCAGCTCGCGTTGTCCCGGATTCTGTGAACCGGCAGTGACGTAAGGCATGACCATGCAACGAATACCGTAATGTGTTTTTGCCAGTTTTGCAGCATCTAGTGCGATGTCGTGGCTTAGAATACAGTCTGTCAGATAAGGCAGGTGCAGATTATGCGGTTCGGTAGCTCCCCAAGGGAGGAGGACCAAATCATATTTCAATGGTTTTACCTTGCCGTAACAGGTTACGGCAAGGTCTAGTTCTTTATCCATTATTTATAAGAATTTTTAAAGATATGCAGGATTTCTTCGTCTGTAATCGGGCGTGGGTCGAGAGTGAACAGTCCTCCCATCGTATCTCTTGCATTTTGCAGGAATTTGGGGAAATCTTCGGATTGGATACCAAATTCGCTCAGTTTGATAGAATGTACTTTACATTCTTTTTGCAGTGTAATCAATGCATCAATGAAATCGGACGGACGGTTGCTCTTTTTCTGGGTCATCATTTCAGCCATTTTCATGTAACGTTTTGTACAGTCATGCCGGAAAGTTTCGAAGTATGCCTCAGACAAGGCAATGAGTCCTGCTCCATGAGGAAGTTGTGGATAATAAGCACTCATGGCATGTTCTAATGAATGTTCGGAAGTGCAGCTTGAAGTGGCTTCTACCATGCCTGCCAAGGTGCTGGCCCAAGCAATTTTGGCACGCGCTTTCAAATTCTTTCCGTCGGCTACGGCTACTGGCAGATATTTGTAGATCAGACGGATGGCTTCTAAGGCGTAAAGATCACTGATGGGTGTTGCACAATTGGCGATAAAACCCTCTGCGGCATGGAAGAATGCATCGAACCCTTGATAGGCGGTGAGGTGCGGAGGAATGGAAACCATCAGTTCCGGGTCTACAATAGATAAGGTAGGGAAAGTCAGCTGACAACCGAAGCCTATCTTTTCTTGAGCTGTTTCGTGGGTAATCACTGTCCATGGATCCATTTCTGTTCCGGTTCCGGCGGTAGTAGGGATGGCGATAATGGGAAGTGCTTTGGTAACAGGGCGTCCTTTGCCACTACCCCCTGATACATAATCCCAGTAGTCACCGTCGTTGCAGGCCATAACAGCTATACTTTTGGCTGAGTCGATGGAACTTCCGCCTCCCAGTCCTACTACAAAGTCGCACTTTTCCTCCCGGCAGATGGCGGCTGCTTCCATGACGTGTTCTTTGATGGGGTTGGGAAGGATTTTATCGTAAACCAGTGTTTCTACATTATTCAGTCTTAATTGGGCAAGTACTCTCTCCAAATATCCATATTTCCGCATGGAAGTTCCGGATGAGATGACGACCAGTGCCTTTTTTCCCGGTAATTTTTCACTGGATAATTTCTTGATTTCTCCGCAACCAAATACTAATTTGGTAGGGATGTATAAACTAAATACAGGATTTGCTTTCATGTTCTTTCGTATTTAAAGTTTCACTGGTAACAAATGTAGGAAAATAATAGTTTGCTTGTTTAAGTAATTTGTTAAATTTTACATACTGCCGGATTGTATTCGTTTTCTTTAATTCAGTTTGAGATAGATACGTTTTTTCGATTATACTCGAAAAAAACTATCTTTGTGGGAAAAGATTCGAGTATGGACGATAAATGGAAAGCTTTAGAAAAGTATAACCTTTGGGGTGGAAATACGTATCAATTGGGACTGGAACGGAAATCTTATACCGACAAGATTGGCAATTTTGTGGGGTCGTTATGTAGAATTTCATATATTCCCCTATAGTTATGCTGAATATTTACAGTTGATGCAGCAACCTGCCGGTCGGGCTTCTTATTTGGCCTATTTACAGAAAGGCGGTTTGCCCGAATTGTACAACCTGCCCACTGTCGAGTCAGAAAAACAGTACGTCGCTTCTGTGAAAGATACGATTTTGTTGCGTGATATAGTGAAGCGTAAACCCGTTCGTGATGTAAGGTTATTGGATGATATTTTTATTTATTTGGTGAATAATGCGTCCAATCTGTTTTCCGTTCAGCATATTGTTAATTTCTTTAAATCCAAGAACCGGAAGGTGAGTATGATACCTTATCTAATTATTTAGGTTATATAGAAGAAGCTTTTCTTGCTTATAAAACAGAACGTTACAATATAAAAGGAAAGGATGTGGTGGCAGGTAATTGCAAGTATTATCTGAATGACTTGTCCTTTAAGAATTTTCTTTATCCGGGCTTTGCTTATGGAGTCGGGTATTTGTTGGAGAATGCAGTATATTTGGAACTTCGTCGTTTAGGCTATATTGTATATACAGGTTCTTTTCGGGATAAAGAAGTTGATTTTGTTGCTATGAAGGACGATAGAGTGATTTATCTTCAAGCAACTTACATGTTGGAAACGGCACAAACCATGGAACGGGAATATGCTCCTTTGCTGACGATAGGTGATAATTATGAAAAATATGTCGTTTCCATGGATGAGGTACAATTCCCTTCCAATGAAGGGGTCAGGCATATACAGGCTTGGAATTTAAAGGAAATATTGTAGGAAATCAGTTTCTCTTTTTAATATACAGTTTTTGGTAAGAGTTGTCAAAACTCTGATGATATTGTCTGTAGTCTATTATCCAATGTTGCTCACCGCTCCCCCGGATATGTAGAGCAGGAATAGCACCGAAGAGGAGAGTATAGTGGATATTATTTGCTTATGTGCAGTTGGCGCAAACATACGATTGGCATATCAGTCTGTATATCAGTATTCCGCTTATCTTTGCAGTCGCTATCGGGCTGAGTCTGCTTTCTTATTATTATTTTGAGAAACCGGCCAACCGCTGGGTAAAACGAATTTTAAATAAACAATAATAACTAGTTCATGGAAAAACAATTATCAGAAAAACTGCCACGCGTTGAGGTGGTGGATGCTTTACGGGGATTTGCAGTCATGGCAATTCTTTTAGTGCATAGTTTGGAGCATTTCATCTTTCCGGTTTATCCGGTAGACCAGCCTGCATGGTTGAATATACTGAATGACGGGGTATTCAATGTTACATTTACTTTATTGGCTGGAAAATCGTATGCCATTTTTGCTTTGCTGTTTGGATTTACATTTTATATTCAGTCGGCTAACCAACAGCGTAAAGGAAAAGATTTTGGTTATCGTTTTCTGTGGCGTTTGCTGTTATTGGTAGCTTTTGCTACGCTGAATGCAGCTTTTTTTCCGGCAGGAGATGTGTTGTTGCTGTTCTCGGTAGTGGGAATCGTATTGTTCGTGGTGCGCAAGTGGAGTGACTGTGCCATACTAGTTACGGCTATTTTGTTTTTATTGCAGCCCGTTGAGTGGTATCATTATATAGTAGGTCTGTTTGATCCTTCTCATACTTTGCCCGATTGGGGAGTGGGCGCGATGTATAAAGAAGTGGCGGAATATACCAAAGAGGGGAATTTGTGGGAGTTTTTGGGTAAGAATATGACCTTTGGTCAGAAAGCCAGTCTATATTGGGCTCTGGGAGCAGGGCGTTTTTGGCAGACTGCCGGCTTGTTTTTGATGGGATTATATATCGGACGCAAACAATTGTTTGTTACTTCCGAAAAACATACTCGTTTTTGGGTGAAGGCTCTTATCATTTCCGCTATCTCTTTTGCTCCGCTTTTCCAACTGAAAGAGTTGATTATGGCTAGTGACAGTGAACTCATTCGCCAGACTGCCGGAACTGCTTTTGATATGTGGCAAAAGTTCGCTTTTACATTTGTACTGGTTGCTTCTTTTGTATTGCTTTATCAACGGGATAGGTTCAAGAATTTTGTATCAAATCTTCGTTATTATGGTAGGATGAGTCTGACTAATTATATCACCCAATCTATTGCCGGAGCTATTATTTATTTCCCTTTCGGACTTTATCTGGCTCCGTACTGTGGATATACGTTGAGTTTGTTGGTTGGTTTTGTACTCTTTTTGTTGCAAGTACAGTTCTGCAAGTGGTGGTTGAAAGGACATAAGCAGGGACCGTTAGAGAGTCTTTGGCATAAATGGACCTGGATGTATTCCAAAAAATAAGGAACTCTGGGCAGGAGTTGCATATGCTATACGGAAGAGAGGAAAAGGCAAAAAGTAATTTGTCTTTTCCTCTCTTCCGTATAGGGACTGATTCTTGTTTCCCAAGTTTCCCGAATATCATAAAAAGGATATCAGTTCAGGATTATAATCAATTGTTTTTGCCTTCTATCTGAATTTGAATTGCTTGTCCTGTACGTTGCAGACATTCTATAAAAATAGAAAGATGATTGGTCTTTTGCATCAACTCACATATAATTTCCTTTTCTTCTGTGCACCAAGGTTCATAAGCACGTGGGAAAGTTTCACGTTGTTTATGGATATAAGGTGGAAGGACTGTTTTCTGAATGCCTAACTCTTGGACTTTTTGTTTTATACGGCAAATATCTTCTTCTGTACAATCATTAAAAGATTCTTTTGTAAAGAACCCCGGATATTTTTGGTCAATGTCAAGATTGATTGTAGGCTTAGATAGGGATTGAAAGGTTTTTTCTCTGCTTTCTAGTTCCTTTATCAGATTGTTGATGTACTCATCGGCTTGAACAGATGATACAACTATGGAACATTCGTGGCGGGAGTATTCTTTATGGCGGTTGGCGGATAACCAGTTGAAAGAACCCTCTATAAGTGTATGGTTATCAATGGCCAATGATTTATTGTGGATACCTTTTACTTCAATGAGGGTTGCGCCATTTTCTATTAATATGTTCCGTCCCTCTTCGGCACGGCTGAGCAACTGATTGGTTTTCGTATCATAATCTAGAGACGAATCGGTGTAGACTGTGACATCCACTCCTCGTTGTACCGTGTGGCGTATCAGCGGAACCAACTGGTCGTTTTCTATGGCGTGGATAGATATGAATGGAGATACAATCAGCAGGCGGTGTCTTGCTTTTTCAAAAGCTTGGTGCAGAACCTGGATATGCTCTTCTGTGGTGGACAGACGAAGGGTGGGGTGGTAGGTGCACAGCGGAACTTCCTGTTGGTAAATAAAGTTGTTGGAAATCTCGTTGGATGGATCATCGAAAAGCCATTTAGCCATATTTCCTACCGGGGTGTTTTCTTCCGGATGGAAAATATTCATGTTGCCAAAAACAATGAAATGATGCTGAGCGCGCGATATCGCTACATTGAGCATATTGTATTTTCCATCACGCTCCATAAAAAGAGAATGGTCTTCGGGAGAGTTGACTGTTGAAAAAAGAACAATCGGACATTGGGCACCTTGCAGGGAATGTACTGTGCCGATGATCATATCTTTATATTTCTCATTTCCTGATATTTTTTGTATTTGATGCCGTATTTCGGCTTCTTGGGCTTTAAAAGGAGTTACTACGGCTACAATTTCATGAATAGGCTTTTTATAGGTCTTTTCCAGATTATCTTTTTCCAGTTCCAGCCAACAGACAATGGCTTCCGCTTCAGCCCGGTTGAGGCGACTTCCTGTTTTTCCAGGGCTGCTGTAACTGTTGATGTGTACATATCCTTTGGAAGGGAGGGACTTGTATTTTACTTCGTTACCTTTTTTAGGAAGTAACCTGCCGTGGTAAACATAATCATTGCAATAGGCAATAATGGAATCTACGCATCGTCTGTGTTCGGTCAGAAAAGCTCCTTTTTCACCTTTTACTGTAAAATTACAGCTTTTACGTGCCAGTTTCATTATACTTCCGGAAGAAGAAAGGAAACCATTGTTTTCTAAAAAACGGTATTTTTCCGAGGACTGGTTGGAAACAATGCCCAGATTCTTTAAATTAATGAATGAATATTCATCAGAAATGGACCATACAGGCTCTATTTGTTGAATATCACCTACTAAAATCGCTTGCTTGGCCAAACTGAAGGAGGGAACGGCAAGTTCGGGTGAAACTTGTCCGGATTCATCTACAATCAACAGATCTATTCCATTGTATAAAGGAATATCCCATTTTCCGTTCTCCGCATAGGTCATATACTTGGGTAGAGAATGGAAAGTAGAGATGAAAACAGGCATTACGCAAGCCAAACGTTTTAATCTTTGGGTATAGGCTTCTTGTGTGCGCTGTTTGCCTTCATCGCACCTGCTTAACCGGTGAATAAACTCGGCTTCCCGATAATGTATGGCATACCAGAACATTTGATACCGATAGCTGATATCCAGCCTTACTGCCATGTCTTCTGTATAAGGTAAGTTGCCATACTCAGGGTTGGAACTTATTTTTTCGTAACGTTCTTTGAATTCTTCTGTCAAAGTCCACTGTTCTATTACTTTGTCGTAGGAGGGTAATGGCTCATGGAATTTGCGGATAAACTTCTGTAATATATTGTTTTCCTTCCGGTTTCCATATTCTGTTGTTTCGGCAGCTTGGATACAGAGAATAATCTTTTTTTGGAGGGCTTGCATTTCTTTACGGAGAAATTGCCGGCATTTTGTTTCGTCTTGATAGTTTTTCTTGAAAAAGTGATTGAAGCATTGCAGATAGAATTGTTTGTACTCTTCTTGACGTTCAGGTGTATCGTATGCTGCCGGAAATCCATCCCCTTTGGGATTGAACATCATTTTGTACTGTTGTTGCAGCTCTTTTTTCCCTGACAGATATAAGCCTAATGTATCCAGTTCGGGTAGCCAGCGGTTGGACAACCGGGGATGTGTTGTGTCATTGGTTGTTTCCGCTTTGAAATCCTTCAGGATATTGGTGATTGCCTGATTATTAGCTGAACTTGCAACTATAATTTCCGGCTCTTCCGGATTGTTTAGAATATTATGAGCAAGTCTGTTTGCGATGACAGTTTGCAGAAAAGTGGTTTTTCCTGTTCCCGGAGGACCGTTGACGACAAAAATATCAGCACATTCCGGTGTTGTGTACATTGCTAGTGTTTCGCGTTGAGATATGGACAAAGGAAAGTCGCTGCTCATTTGTGCCCAGTGTTCTTGGTTGCAATATACTTTCCGGTTAGTTGGAATAGGAAGAGCGTTAGCAGATTTTGTTTGTATTAATAAATTCAACAGGGGATGTGGAGTGGTATTGTCATCTTTTAAGAGTTTGTCATATAGTGTGATTATGGGCTGTGCCATATTGCGCTCGGAGGCTTTTATGATAATGATTTCTGGATTATCATAGTAATTCATTGTGCTGAAAGTTTTGCCGGTTGCTTTCTTGAAAAGCTGCTCGCATGCTTGCCAATAGGCCTCCCATTTTGTTTCTTCAGTGTTAAAATTGGATAGTAGTTGATCTACTTTTGAAAGAGAAGCTATAGTGCGGTCATTGGCTGCATTAGGCTCCAAAAATTTACGAATAAATATTGGGATTCTGTCTGATTCGTTCTCGCATACGGTTAGTTTGCCGTCAGGCAACATGGTGGCAGTAATCAAGAAGGGATATTCCGGTCTTTCTGATTGGGAAGTCCAGCCGTTTTCAAATTCGGGCAAAAGAATACAAGGAGCAATCATCACTTTTTGTTTTTCATTGCTGTCTTCTGCTTTCCAATCAGGGAAAATAACAGGAATACTTTTGAGAGGAATGAATTTAAGTATCTTGTCACCAATGTTTAGGGTGATTCGTGGTCCTTTGAGAGCAATAGCTTTGCGCTCTGCATCTTGAAGACAAGTTTTCCAGTATTTTAGTAAGGTCTGGTCCATTTGTTTTTACGTTTGTGTGATGGAATAATTTACAAATATAAGAAAATAGGTGAAAAGAATACGGTAATTGGAGTAACATTCCTGAATTTATGATTTTTTTACATTAAGAGGGATTGGAGATGTCGGGATAATCATAAGGATAAAAATTCATTTAAAAAAGAAATTGAGTATTAGTGTTTTTATGGTATATTTGAAGAGTGAATTTTAAAATTGGGCTTTTTGCACTATAATTTTAATCGATGAATAATACCATGAAAGAAAGATTGCTCTTCTTGATATGTTTTTTATGCATATCATTTATGTTAAAGGCGGCGGATAAGCCAGTAATTAAAATTAGTACAGAAAATGTAGACCTTATTTACCGGGTTGGTAATAATGGACGTCTATATCAAAGTTATTTGGGAAAGAGGTTGAATCATGCTACAGATATTGCCCACTTGCCGCAGGGCAGCGAAGCATATCTGACTCATGGCATGGAAGATTATTTTGAACCGGCTATTCATATAGTGCATAATGACGGCAATCCTTCTACTTTGTTAAAATATGTATCTCATACTCGGAATCAAGTGTCGCCGGGGGTAGATGAAGTAGTGATTACTATGCAGGATGATAAATATCCTGTAACTGTAAAACTTCATTATGTGGCTTACCAGAAAGAAAATCTAATAAAGACTTTCACTGAAATCAGTCATCGGGAAAAGAAACCTGTGCAGCTTCATAAGTATGCGTCTTCCATGTTGCACTTGAATCGTGCCAACTATTTCCTGACTGAATTCTCGGGAGACTGGGCCAGTGAGGCGCATGTGAAGGAACAGCCTTTGGAATTTGGTAAAAAAACGATTGATACCAAGTTGGGAGCACGTGCCAATATGTTCTGCTCTCCTTTCTTCCAACTTGCATTGGACGGAAAGTCAGAAGAGAACCAAGGTGAAGTGTTGGTCGGAACATTAGGATGGACAGGTAATTTCAGTTTTGTATTCGAAGTAGATAATAAGAACGAACTGCGTGTTATTTCGGGTATTAATCCGTATGCTTCGGAATATAGTCTGAAACCGAATGAAATCTTCCGTACTCCCGATTTTTATTTTACTTACAGTTTTACAGGTAAAGGACAGGCTAGCCGTAATTTCCATGATTGGGCCCGTAAGTATCAGGTAAAGGATGGGAACCAGACTCGTATGACTTTGTTGAATAATTGGGAAGCCACCTATTTTGATTTTGATGAAGCGAAATTGGTGAAGTTGATGGATGATGCAGTAGAACTGGGTGTGGATATGTTTTTGTTGGATGATGGTTGGTTTGCCAACAAGTATCCGCGCAGTGGTGATCATCAAGGGTTAGGTGACTGGGATGAAACGGCTGACAAGCTTCCTCATGGCATTGGTTATCTGACGGAAGCCGCTAAGAAAAAAGGTATAAAGTTCGGTATCTGGATTGAACCGGAAATGGTGAATCCTAAGAGTGAGTTGTATGAAAAGCATAAAGACTGGGTGATTCATCTTCCGAACCGTGACGAGTATTATTTCCGTAACCAGTTGGTTCTGGATTTGAGTAATCCGAAAGTACAGGATTATGTGTTCGGAGTTGTGGACAATTTGATGACGAAATATCCTGATATCGCTTTCTTCAAATGGGATTGCAATAGCCCTATTACAAATATTTACTCTGTTTATTTGAAAGACAAGCAGTCACATTTATATATTGATTATGTGCGTGGCTTATATAATGTATTGGAACGTGTGAAAGCAAAATATCCTGATCTGCCGATGATGCTTTGTTCCGGTGGCGGTGGGCGTTCGGATTATGAGGCTTTGAGCTATTTTACAGAATTCTGGCCTAGTGATAATACCGATCCTATTGAACGTTTATTTATTCAGTGGGGATTTTCACAGGTGTTCCCAGCCAAGACAATGTGCGCTCATGTTACCACATGGAATAAGAATAGCAGTGTGAAATTCCGTACGGATGTGGCTATGATGTGCAAACTCGGTTTTGATATAAAATTAGCGGATATGAGTAAGGATGATGAAACTTATTGCCGTACTGCTGTACAGAATTATAACCGTTTGAAACCGGTCGTTCTGGAAGGCGATATGTACCGTTTGGTATCTCCTTATGGCAGTAATCATACCTCTACTATGTATGTGGGCAAAGATAAGGATAAAGCAGTTGTATTTGCTTTCGATATTCATCCCCGTTATGCGGAAAAAACATTGCCGGTGCGTTTGCAGGGGCTTGATGCAGACAAAATGTATCGTGTGAAAGAAATCAACTTGATGCCCGGAGCCAATTCTTCTTTATCAGGCAATGGTGAGGTTTTCTCTGGAGAATTCTTGATGAATGTAGGATTGAATCTATTTACTACACAGCAACTCAACAGTCGTGTAGTTGAAGTAGTAGCTGAATGATTAGGGATTGATTGTATATAATTTAGTGTATTGCCTTCATTATTTGTTTTTATGAATGATGAAGGCAATTTTCTTTTCTATAGATGAATGATACTTGATCGGTTTGATTATGAATCATAGAAGATGCCGTGACACATGATAGATCTTCAGGTGTCATCGTTATATATGTTACACTTGTAAGATATATAATCTTTCGGGTTTAGGTTCTATATCAGAGCGGACTGTTACTTGTTAAGAAAAAACATTCATAGCCTCCGGAGGTTGGAACAGGGGACTAACAAGTTTGTTCAAGTAGGGCTGTTGCAGGGGGGCGGGTTTTATATCTTGGGGGAAGTGTATATTTATATATAGGCTCCTTCACATCCAATTTCCCTTCCGTACCAGAATATTTTTTACTCTGAAGACAGATCTGACCTTCTGAATCACATTAACCTGCGCACATCTACAATAATCAACTTTTTCTTGAACAGTCTGTCGTATCTTCGTGTTCATAAATAAAATGAAAAAGGAAAATACTGAAGTTTTAACTCTGGATCATGGTAGCCCGCTTTTTACCGTTATTGGACGATGATTAACGAATGTAGCCGTACCGATAAAGAATTCCTCGTAAATAGGACGGAAACCAAAGCATATGAGATGGGTTTGTTTCTTTCGACGAAATCAAAGGCTGGTCACGATTGCGTTCCATCATGGTAATGATATTCTTTGTATATACTTTGTTTATAGATGTTGAATTGATGTCTTTATGTGTGATATATTTTAGAAATCACCGTGTAATTTAGTTTCTATTTACTTGCAAAAGTCAAGGACTTTTGCGAATATTGCATATATTATGTATAATTTATAAAATATTTTTTATCACACCAACAGGCTAGTATAATATAATGGAACAAGTTTCAGATTTATCATTATTCAATGAACTTTTTACAATATACAAAGGTCGTTTCGTCCGGTTCGCACAAACCTTTACCCGTGATGCTACTATAGCTGAAGACATTGTGATAGATTCCCTTATTTACTATTGGGAACATAGAACCGAACTTAATAAAGAGTCTAATATACCTGCATATGTGCTTACGGTTATCAAACATAAATGTTTGAATTATCTTCAACACAAAACAGTTATTAAAGAAGTATCTGAACAATTGTACGAACATGCCCAATGGGAACTGAATACCCGTATTGCCACCTTGGAAGCTTGTGAACCTTATGAAATTTTTGCGGCTGAAGCACAAAAAATAGTCAATGACACTTTGGATCTTCTGCCAGAACGTACCCGAGAAATTTTTATAATGAGCCGTATTCAGAACCTTCCGCATAAAGAAATTGCCGAAAAGCTGAATATCAGCTATAAATCGGTAGAATTTCATATCACAAAAGCTTTAAGAGAACTACGGATACAACTAAAAGATTATCTACCTTTTTTTATTTATTTCCTTTTAAAATAAAAAAAACACCTTTTTTCATTAGGGATATGAAAGCATCACTTGCTTATATGTATAGTAAGAAGATAAATAAATTTATATTATCTTTTATTATACAATATAACAGAGTATGGATAAAAATTTGTTAATACGTTTTTTTGAAGGTCAGGCTACTACGGACGAAGAGATGAAAGTTCGTAAGTGGATGGAAGCATCAACTGAAAACCGTCGTACTTATTTTAAAGAAAGAAAGATGTATGATATGACATTGCTTCTGAGTAAAGACACGAAAAAAGAAACTGTTTCACAGTCTTCAAAAAAGAAGTTTAAATTTAGGAAATTTATAGAAATTGCAGCAGTTGCAGCGATTACTCTGGTCATCACACTATTTTACAAGAACCAAGAGCGACAAGAATATTGGCTCACTGCTCAAAAAATCAGTGTTCCAGCTGGTCAACGTATCAATTTGGAATTGTCTGATGGAACCAAAGTTTGGCTGAATTCTCGTACTAAAATTGAATATCCTGCAGTTTTCGCAGATAAAGAACGCCGGATTAAACTTGACGGTGAAGCCTACTTTCAGGTTGCTCAAAATATTCATAAACCTTTTATTGTACAAACTCCAAAAGGAAATGTAGAAGTGCTTGGTACCCAATTTAATGTGGAATCTTATTCGGATGACAGTACCTTTGCGACAGCGTTGATGGAAGGGGCTGTAAAGATAACCGCAGGCAATTATCAGTGCCAACTCAAACCTAACCAGATGGCTTATCTTAAAGATGGAGAAATAAAAGTGGCTCCTATTGAAGATTATAATCCTTATCGTTGGCGAGAGGGGATTATCAGTTTCAAGGATGCAACTTTCCCTTATATCATTCATAAATTTGAAAAATACTACGGTGTGGAAATCCGTATAGAAAATAAAGCTGTGATGAATTATCGTTGTACAGGTAAGTTCCGTCATTCTGATGGTGTGCGATATGCTTTACGAGTGCTACAAAAAGATGTGGATTTTCAGTTTGTACGCGATGAAGAAAACCATATTATTTACATAAAATAAATTTGCCTATGAAACAATACTAAGAAAACACATTCCTTTCAATTGAAAAAAAGAGTGCCGACAAGTTTGGCCGCATGTCAGCACTCACTATTAACACAATTCTAATAACTGTATTAATCATTAAAGTGTAACAAAGATATGAATAATATTTCTTTGTGGGAAATTTTATACCCCCAAAAATTACGGACAAATCGAATTTATAAGATTATGAAAATTACCCTGACTCTGGTATTTGTGTCAATTTTCAGTATGTTTGCGGGTAATATACACTCGCAAAACGCACGCATTACATTCACCAAGAACAATGCTACTCTTGAGTCTGTTTTAAATGAAATTGAAAACCAAACAGATTACTTGTTTATTATCAATTCGAATATCGATACTCATCAAAAAGTGTCGGTAAGAGCAGATGACACTCCTGTATCTAAAGTTTTGGACGAACTTTTTCATGATACTGAAATACATTATACTATGGAAGGAAGTCATATAGTCCTTTCAAACAAGCCCCAACCTGCCATTTTGCAACAAACACGTAAAATAACGGGACGTATCTTAGATGAGAATGGTGAACCTTTAATAGGTGTAAGCGTCATGCTTAAAGGTACTTCAAACGGTACTATCACCAATATAGACGGTGATTATACGTTAAGTGGTGATATTACCGATAAATCAGTGCTGGAAGTAACTTATATCGGAATGAAAAAACAAGAAATAACTGTGGGAAACCGTACACGCATCAATATCACCATGACTTCAGATAATGAGATGCTGGATGAAGTGATAGTCGTGGGATACGGTACACAAAAAAAAGTTAATTTGAGTGGTGCTGTAGAAAGTGTAGGAGGAAAAACTTTAGCCAATAGAGCAACCAATAGCATAGGAACGATGTTACAGGGTATCGTACCTAACCTTAATATAAGTATTGGTGATGGCCAAGCTAATTCTGTTCCAACCTTCAATATTCGAGGTGAGACTTCTATTAATGGTGGTTCTCCTTTAATTGTGATTGATGGTATTCCAACCGAAACTGCATTCTTTAGCCGAATGAACAGCTCGGATATAGAAAGTATATCTGTTCTTAAGGATGCATCATCAGCGGCTATCTATGGTGCAAAAGCCGCTTATGGGGTTATTTTAGTAACTACTAAAAAAGGAGAAAAAGGGGAAAAGATCAATGTTGATTTTGACAACTCCATTACAGTGCGTAAATTGGGGCGCATGCCTAAAATCGTAAAAGATCCTTATATACAGGCTAGCTATAAAAAAATTATGGGTAAGCCTTGGTACGATCTTTATTCAGACGAGGATTTAAAATACATTGAAAAGATGAAAGAAGACCCAACCTTACCTAATGTGATTCCAAGTTTCAGTAATCCAGAATATTATACCTATTTAGGGAATACAGACTGGTTTTCGGAAATATATGATAACACAGGTATAACTCACTCTCATAATTTAAGTTTGTCAGGCGCTTCCGAAAAGGCTTCTTATTATATAGGTATGGAATATATGCAGGAAAGAGGGCTCTTAAAAATTAATAAGGACATTATGGATCGTTATAATTTCCGCTCAAAAGTAGATTTCAAAGTAGCCGATTGGTTGACTTTTGGCAATAATACGTCTGCTCTGTACTATACATACAAGCGACCTAGTTCCTTCTATTCATGGTTATTTAATAGGATTAATGATACCAATACTTTAATGACCGTGAAGAATCCTGATGGGTCATGGACAAAAGAAGGAGCAGAATTGATTGGATCACTTTCTGAAGGAGAAGCCCAAACGACGGAACTCAGTCTGCAATCGCAATTTACTATGACACTGGCTTTGATTAAGAATGTATTATCTATCAAAGCCGATGCAACGGCCCGATTGGGAAATAGAGAAACAGAACAATGGGATAGTGATATGAACATACCTTATAAACAGGGGCCTAATCTTGCCGATGAATATTTAGGTTGGGTAGATATGGCTCAACTTGCCAAGGAAAGAGATTACTATACTAGTGTAAATGCTTATATAGACTTTACTAAGTCATTTGGTAAACACCAGGTAAGTGCATTGGCTGGATTTAATCAAGAATATAACTCACACCGATATATGCGAGGTGAGCGTGAAGAATTAATTAGTTCATCATTACCCAGCGTAGAATTAGCTACCGGAAGTGCACGTGTGCGCGAGGATAATTATGAATGGGCCACGCGTGGTGGTTTTTTCCGTCTGAATTATATTTATAACAATAAATATATTTTTGAAGCAAATGGACGTTATGATGGGTCTTCTCGCTTCCCCAAAAATGATCGTTTCGGTTTCTTTCCTTCTATATCAGCTGCTTGGATTATTTCACAAGAGAAATTTATGCATGCCACCCAAAATTGGTTGAATTACGCGAAATTGAGAATTTCGTATGGAGCTCTAGGCAATCAGGATGTAAGCTACTATGAATATATTGCAAGTATGGGATCTAGCGAACAACAATTGTTGATTAATGGTATAAAACCTATGGGCGTTACCCCCAGTGGCCTAGTTTCAAATTCGTTGACTTGGGAAAAAGTATATACCAAAAACATAGGATTGGATTTGAATTTCTTTAATAACCGGCTTACCTTTTCGGGAGATATATATCGCAGAGATACGAAAGATATGCTTACGAAAGGTAAGACTCTTCCTAGTGTGTTGGGAGCTTTAGAGCCACGCATTAATGCGGCAGATATGAAAACTGAAGGTTGGGAAATATCCTTGGGATGGAGAGACTTGTTTAATTTGGGGAATAAGCCTTTTAGCTATAATGTCAAATTTATCCTGTCAGACAATCGTTCTTTTATTACTCGGTTTGATAATCCTACTGGTAATTTGGACGATTGGTATGAAGGCTGTGAGATAGGAGAAATATGGGGATTAGTGACAGAAGGATTTTTCAAAGATCAAGCAGATATTGATAACCATGCTGATCAATGGGATGTAACTTCCTATCCTGGTGACCGTCCTATTGAACCGGGAGATTTGAAATATAAGGACTTGGATAACAATGGAAAGATTAACAATGGTTCTTGGACTGTAAATGATCCTGGTGACTATAAAGTAATTGGTAACAATGCGTCACGATATAATTATGGTGCTGATTTTACAGCCGAATGGAATGGACTTGATTTCCGTGTTCTGTTGCAAGGAGTAGGCAAAAAGGATTGGTATCCGGAAAGTCATTATTTCTTTGGCATATATAGAGCTCCTTGGGGAAATGTGCTTGAAAATAATTTAGACCATTGGACTCCAGAAAATACTGATGCTTATTTCCCAAGATTAAAATCTTATATTGCAGAAGGTGGAAAGGACTTGGCAATTAATCAGACGCGATATTTGCAAAATGCAGCCTATCTCCGCATAAAGAATATCACTATCGGTTATACATTACCTAAAAAGTTTACGATGAAAGCTAAATTAGAACGAGTAAGATTATATCTTACAGGCGATAATATTTTTGAGTTTACCAAGCTTTCAAAGAATTATGACCCTGAAATATTAGGAACCAGCCATCCTATGCAACGATTGTTCACCTTTGGATTAAACTTATCATTCTAAAAATACTAATTATGAAAATAAAAAAAATAGCATATATTTTATGTGGACTATTACTGGTCAGTTGTAATGATTCCTTTCTGGAAAGGTATCCTGATACCGATTTGTCGGATAAAACATACTTTACTTCCGAAAAAGATTTGGAACTTTATACTAATACTTTCTATAATGAGTTAATCTATTATTATCACGATTACGCGACAGACAATGCTTCTATCTATTCTGAACCTACAGAAATAGTCAACATGATGCATGGAGGAATCACCGAACAGTCAGTAGGAGGTTGGGATAATTGGGGTACTTTGAGAAAGTATAATATTCTTCTGGAGAATGTCCATAAGACAAAAGGATCACCTACGGTCATCAATCACTATATTGGAATTACACGTTTGATGCGTGCTCAGTGGTATTATGAGATGATAAAACGTTTCAATGAAGTACCCTGGTATTCCACTTCACTTAAAGATACGAGTACAGATCTTCTTTACAAAGGGAAAGACAGTCGTGAGTTAGTTGTCGATTCTATCTTTAAAGATTTGGAATTTGCGGTCAACCATATCTCGGCAGATATGAAGAATAGAAGTGTCATCAATAAATGGTATGCTTATGGCATGATGGCTCGTATAGCGCTGCATGAAGCCTCTTTCCGTAAATATCATGATGAATTGGGGTTACAGGTCAGTGCCGAACATTTCTATAAGATAGCTATAAACGCTTGTGAAAAAATAATGGAAACCCATTTGTTTTCTATTGATAAAAGAGGAGGAATAGATAATGCTTATGAAAATCTGTTCATAAGTAATAATTTAGGAGATAGTCCGGAAATTCTCTTGTTTAAGGATTTTGATGACAAGCAAAACATTAAACATGATGCAGCAAGAAGAGTTTTCAGTTATGTGAGCAGTTTAAGCCGTAGCTTAATGGAAAATTATGAATACATCAAAAATGGTAAAGCTATTCCATTCACCTCAGTTCCTGATTATGATAAGATGTCTATGCCCGAGACGTTCAAGAATCGGGATCCCCGTTATAAACAAACTTTTATGTATCCAGGATATATTCGTCCGGGAGAAAACAGGCCTTTTGTTCCTAACTTATACTTAGGAGGATATCCTCAAACTAAATTTGTAGCTCAAACAGCTGACCAAATGGATTGGTTTCGTTCTTACAATGACATCCCGGTAATGCGTTATGCTGAAATTTTATATATTTACGCTGAAGCTAAAGCGGAGTTGGGTATTTTGAAGCAGGCGGATTTGGATGCAACCATCAATGTAGTAAGAGATAGAGTGGGTATGCCTGCCATATTATTAGCTTCTTTGAGCTTGAATGCAAATTTGGAAAAACAATATCCTAATGTAACAGGTTCCCAAAAGGAAGTTATTCTCGAAATTCGTCGTGAGCGAAGAATTGAATTTGCTTGCGAATGCTTTAGATATGATGATTTGCTTCGATGGAAATCAGGGAGATTATTTGAAGAGATTCAGCAAGGTGTATATATTGACCAATTTGGACTACACGACTTTACAGGTGACGGAATTCCTGATGTAGGTATTTTTGAAAGTGAAGCAGCTAATACAATACCTGAATCGGAACGAAACAATTATGTATTCTATTATATGAAAGAAAGTTCAGGAGCCCAAACTGCGATTTGTCTGTCAGAAAAAGATCATGGTTACATCATGTCGTCTACTGAAGTAAATTCGAACACACGTAAATTTGAAGAACCTAAATATTATTATTTTCCGATACCAAAGCAACAGCTTATACTAAATGAAAACCTTAGCCAAACTAAATTTTGGTAATTACACAATTATAGGCTGGGGATAGCTCCCTAGCCCTATAATAAAAAATAGAATAATAAATAGAAGATAGATAGTTCATGTCTTCTATAAACCGTATAGCTCATTTCTATATCATGAAAAAATATTTCTTAACTCTAGTCATCCTATGTGTTGTTTCCCTACAGTTGTCTGCGGTGTCTGTTCCACAATGGATTACTGCTTTTGAGAATCAAAATGCGACAAATTCTTGGATATGCTTTCAAAAGGAATTTAATATAAATGCTGTTCCTGCCAAAGCTTTAACTCGTATTGCAGCAGACAGCAAATATTGGCTTTGGATTAACGGCAAACTAGTTGTCTTGGAAGGTGCCGTAAAACGTGGTCCTAATCCCAATGACACCTATTATGATGAAGTGGATATAGCCCCACACCTCAAGCAAGGACATAATCTTATATCTGCGTTAGTATGGTATTTTGGCAAAGAAGGATTTTCATATAATCCCAGTGGTCAAGGCGCTTTCTTGTTCGATTGCCAAACTGCTGAGCTCACCTTGCAGAGTGATGACTCGTGGAAAGCCGCCATGCACCCTGCTTATTATACCCCATTGGCGCCGTATCCTAATTTCCGTTTACCTGAATCAAGTATCGGATTTAATGCAGAACTCGCTATGGACAATTGGGAAAAAGGTGAAAACGCAGCATGCCAATATTGGGCCAAAGCACGTGTGGTTGGAAAGGAAGGCGATGCACCATGGAATAAACTGCATCATCGTATCATTCCGCTTTGGAAAGATTTTGGTTTGAAGAATTACGTCTCACAAACTGTTCACAGCGGTACAATAAATGATACTTTAGTTTGTCAGCTTCCTTACAATGCTCAAATTATGCCTTACATGGAGTTGGAAGCAGAGAAAGCCCATTCAGTCGTTACTATATTTACAAGCCACTATCAAGGAGGAAGCGCATATGATGTCAGAGCAGAATATCTGACCAAAAAAGGAAAGCAGTCGTATGAAAATAAAGGTTGGATGAACGGTGAGAAAGTATATTACATTTATCCCAAAGGAATAAACCTTACCAAAGTACAGTTCAGAGAGACAGGATATAACACAGAATTCGAAGGATACTTTCGCTGTAACGATCCTTTCTTGAATAAAATGTGGGAGAAATCACAACGCACACTTTATATTACCATGCGTGATACTTATATGGATTGTCCTGACAGAGAGCGGGCTCAATGGTGGGGTGATGAAGTGAACGAATCAGGAGAAGCCTTCTATGCATTGTCGGTGAGCAGCCATCTGCTCATGAAAAAAGGGATGTATGAACTCATGGGGTGGCAGCGTCCTACAGGAGAAATCTTCGCTCCTATCCCTTCGTCCAACTATCACACTGAACTTCCCGGTCAAATGTTGGCGTCTATCGGTTACTTTGGTTTTTGGAATTATTATTTGAATACAGGAGACCTTAAAACCATTAGAGATCTATATCCCAAAATACAAAAATACTTGGATATTTGGCAGAAGAATAACGATGGTACCATCACCTTCAGAGCCGGAGAATGGACTTGGGGTGATTGGGGAAAAAATATTGATATCAAAGCGCTCTTTAATGCTTGGTACTATATTGCTCTAAAAGGGCAGCAACACATGGCTACCGCTTTGGGAATGAATGCAGAAGCAGATGCTATACTCCAAGAGATGAAAGCACTGAAAAAGGCATTTAACGCCGCATTTTGGAATGGAAAAGCTTACCGTCATCCTGATTATAGGCTAAAGACAGATGACCGGGTACAAGCTTTAGCCATCGTGTCTGGCTTAGCAGATAAAGAAAAATATCCTGCATTGATTAAAGTATTGAAGCAGAATGAACATGCCAGTCCTTATATGGAAAAGTATGTCATAGAAGCTCTTTTTAGAATGGGGGAAAATTATTATGGGATGGAGCGTATGAAACGGCGTTTTGCTGAAATGGTGAACGATTCTGAACACACGACCCTTTATGAAGGATGGGGGATTGGTCCTAATGGATTCCCCGGTGGTACTACCAATCATGCCTGGAGTGGCGGAGGTCTTACTATCCTGTCGCAATATGTGTGCGGTATAACTCCTACGGAAGCCGGATATAAGGCTTATCGTATAGCTCCGCAACCTACAGGAGTGAAAGAGGCTGAAACTTTAGTTCCCACAGTTAAAGGAAACATTAAAGTTTCCTTTAAAGATGATGAAAGGACGTTTCAACTTCAGGTAAATTCACCACAAGGTCCACGTGCTACCATCTGCCTGCCTTTCCAATGCAAAAGCATCACGTTGAATAACAAGCTAATTTGGAAAAACGGGAAAGACATATCACATAAAAGCAGCATAGTCAAATGCATTCATCAAGATAAGGATGAAAGTATCTTTATCACTATGAAAGAAGGTGGAAATTGGACATTCAATATAAACAAATAGTTCGAATATGAAACGATTTTTATTATCAATAATATATTTATACTTGGCAGGTATGCTTGTAGCGCAAACTGCACCTTTAGAAATACTTCCTTATCCCAATGAGGTAAAGGTTCATCCGGGACATTATCCTTTTATGTCCTGTCAGCTTGTTTATCCCAATGCCTTGAAAAATGAAGCCGATTACTTAAAACAACTGTTGTTAGAGGAACATGGACTCATCGTACAACACACCAAGCAGGGAAATATGCAATTGACTTTATCTAAGTGGATTCCCCATCCTGAAGGATATCGTCTTACTGTAAACGAACAAGGTATCCGTATTGAAGGTTCCACACCTCAAGGTGTGTTTTATGGTCTGCAGACTTTCCGTCAGCTTATTACCACTCATCAAGGACAAATAAGAATACCTTATGTAGTCATTGATGATGCTCCGGCTTTTAAATGGCGCTCATTCATGCTTGATGATGGAAGAGCCTTTAAGGGCATGAAAGAGGTAAAACAATTGTTGGATGAAATGGCTATTTTAAAAATGAACACTTTCCATTGGCATCTTACCGAAGACCAGGGATGGCGTATAGAAATAAAGAAATATCCGCTGCTCACAGAAATAGGCGCGCATAGAGATTCTACTCAGCTCAACTGGTATGAAAGCAAAGTGTTCGATGGTAAGCCGTTCGATGGATACTATACACAGCGTGAAATAAAAGAAATTGTTTCCTATGCCCGGAATCTTCACATTACAGTTGTTCCTGAAATAGAGATGCCGGGACATGCTTCAGCCGCCATTGCCGCGTATCCTTGGTTAGGCAGTACAGATGAAAAAATCAAAGTGCCTTGTACCTTTGGAGTCAAAAACAGTGCCTTCAATGTAGCCGATCCACGCACACGTACTTTTTTGAAGGATGTACTCGATGAAGTGATGGAACTGTTTCCTTCGAGAATCATTCACATTGGTGGCGATGAAGTGCGACAAGAGCAATGGAATAACTCATCCGAGGTACGAACATTCATGAAAGAAAAAGGGATAAACTCAGCTGCCGAACTTCAGATGTGGTTCACTAACCATATAGCCTCTTATCTGAAATCGAAAGGAAGAATAATGATGGGTTGGAATGATATAACTGGTGACAAATTGCATGGATACCAAAGTGAAGTTACAATTGAAGCAGGAAACCAGCTTTCAGAGGACGCGGTGGTACAGTTCTGGACTGGCAATCATGACCTTTTACGGAAGGCAGCCAAACGAGGTTATAAGATAGTTAACAGTTATTTTAAATATACTTATCTGAACTTTAACCATGACCGTATAACGCCTGGGTTGGAATATGATTTCGAACCTATCCCTTTGGAAAAAGCATATGCGTTCAATCCAATACCCGAAGGGCTTACCATGCAGGAACAAAAACAGATTATAGGTATAGGGTGTCAGATGTGGGGAGAATGGATACCACAAGTGGAGGATATGTATAGAATGATATATCCATATTGGGCGGCCCATGCCGAAACAGGATGGACAGACAACAAGCGTAAAAACTACAATCGTTTTGTTCGGTCTATGGATTATTTTCTTACTCGTTGGATAGATAAAAATTATATCAACAGCCATAATATTGGGATAAAGCAACATCAATAAAACAATATTTTGAATAAACAATAAATTCAGTATGAAAAAGCAACTATTATTTATACTGCTCTTCCTGCCTGCTTTTTTGACGGCCAAAGAGATAAGATATTTTGTACAACCCGGAGAAATACTTGATTTAAGTGAAAATGCCTTTGAGCGCCATGGAATAAAAGTATCTGAAATAGATTCCGTAAGCATGAGCGGTTCTTTTACCTTTTCTATAAAGGTGCGTAGTCATGCCCGTGAATTAGGTGAAAAAGCCTTGATTACCAATAAAAAGAACAATATACCAAACGAAGCAGGCATTTGGATAGGCACCCAAGACAACGGATCATGGATAGTGCACTTTTGCGATGGGAAAAACACTCCATGGGAATATAGACCTACTGCCTTGCGCCAACCCATAAATGATGATAAGTGGCATACCTTGACAGTGACACATGATGCCGGTAAACAGGAGATGCGCATGTATTACGATCAGTTGAATGTGGCTATTTACTGTACCAACGGAAATGTCAATTTAGCCACCAACAATACACTTAGAATAGGCTCTGTAGATGATGGTCAGTGGAATGCATTCAATGGTTATATCAAAGAATTTACATTTATAAGCCATGTGGAACTACCCAAAATTTCAGTTACGGACACCCAACGTTTGTCACAACTGAAGGTGATGGCTTTCAATATCTTTCATGGTGGTCATGAATTGGGGCAAGAGGTAGGAGTGAATAGGGTCGTAGAGGTTATAAAAGCAGAAAATCCAGATGTGATCGGTATGGTAGAAACCTACGGTTCAGGTGCTATTATTGCAGATGCATTAGGCTACTATTTCTATTTACGTAGTTCCAATTTATCCATCATGAGCCGGTATCCTATCACAGATACCTATGATTTGTATGATTCCTTCAATTGCAGTGCGGCGACATTGCAAATTAGTCCGTCACAACAAATAAATTACATTAACCTTTGGCTGGATTATCGTCCTATCACTAATGACCAAATAAACGCCTGTGAATCCATAGAAAATATCATAGCGGGGGAGTGGAGTAGGAGAGCTGCACAATTGCAAAGTATCTTGAAAGCTTTTCCATCCCAATGGAATACCATGGAAACACCTCTCATAGTTTCCGGTGATTTTAACAGTGATTCGCATCTGGATTGGAAAGATGATACAAAAAACATGAATGGACACAACGGGTATGTTATAGAATGGCCCACCAGCAAGTTGATGGAAAAAGCTCATTTTATTGACTCTTATCGTGAGATTCATCCTGACGTGAAAAAATATCCATGTCTTACATGGTCTACTATGGCGAAGAATGAATTGCAATACCGTATAGATTTTATTTATTATAAAGGGAAGGATATCAAAGCTATCCAATCGGAGATGATAGACAAACATCCTGTTCGCTACCCCTCTGACCATGCGGCTGTAGTGACTACATTTAATCTGAAATAAATATGAAGTATTTTTTAACGCTTATTCAACTATGGGTTGGATTCCTGTCTATATGTGCCAGTTATCCAAAAGCAAATATTTGGATAATTCCTTCTGTAGAATCCCCACAAGTATACAGAAATTACGCTCAAACCTCAAAGGTTCACTTGGAAATGGCTAGAGGTGAAGTAGAACATATTCAATTAGTCTTTCCTAGCAAAGTTAATGAGGAATATCGTTTCACTTTCGACCGATATTTGAAAGGTATTCAAATATCGGCTAGAGAACTTAAAAAAATGAATGGTTATTATGACGCGTTAGTCCCTTTTAAAAATCAGTTGAAATGTACGGATACATTGACTGCTGTATGGATTACTGTACAGTGTCCGTCAAGGGTTCCAGTCGGAAAGTATCATCAGACGATAAAGATAGAAGGAAGTAAACATTTTACGATACAGCTGGATTATAACGTACATCATACTACCATTCCTTTAAAGTCATCTATCCCTATCACTGTTGGAGTTGAGAATCGTTGTATGACTGAAGGTCTTAATGATAAAGAAGCCGATAAAGAACGGCAACGATGGGTAGACTTTGTATTAAGCTATAGAATGACTCCTGTATTTGGTACACAGATTACTCCGGAACGTTGGCAATACGAACATTCGTTCTCACCTTGGGCATGGAATGACAAACGAAGCATCCGATTATTAAACGATAGAAGATATAGTTGTTACATGCTTCCGTTTTTTACATTGTCGGAGAATGAACTTGCGTCTTTATTATGTAATATCCAAAAGAAAGGAAAATTAAAAGAATCACTTTTCTATATTTGGGATGAACCTGCCTATATGGAGGATTATGAGCAAATCAAACGAAAAGTCAATATTATTCGGAAATATGCTTCAGATGCTCGGATTTTAACCACATTCTTTTGTGGTCCCCGAAACGGTCCACGTAAAGGAGATTTGTATGCAGTGTTCGACTATTTGAAACATCATATTCATGTTGCTACTATAAGTTTAGCTCCTTGTAAAGGCAATGAAGAAGAAGTGCAACATATACGCTATAAAGTGCCTGAAGGTATAGACTGGTGGAGTTATGTTTGTTGGCAACCAGGTGGAAATGAACCAAACTTTTTATTACAGATGAAGGGGATACAGCAAAGAGCTGTCATGTGGCGTACTTGGAAAAACGGTAGCCAAGGTTTTCTCTATTGGAACTGTAATATTTATCACAAACGAAATCCATTTACTTATATCACTGATATGCCACATGGTGATGGTATACTCATTTATCCTGGTGATATCTTGGGATGTAAAGGTCCTATAGCCTCTGCCAGATTAGAGCGTTGGCGTGATGGAGCCGAAGAAATGGAATTATTGCGATTGGTGGAGAAAAACTATTCAAAAGAAAAGGCAGATACCTTATTAAACATAGTTTATAGTTCACCTTTGTCATTTATAGAAAAAGCTCATAATATTCCTTTCTTTAGAAAAGAATTGTTGGACCAACTAGATAAAACAATTCCCATTGATTATAAATTAAGAATCACAGATTTTATCTGACTTTTACTCTATATATGTGAAATAGAATCGTTAATTTATGGGATTGGGTAGATGAACGATTTTGAGGATGCGTCATAATGTAATATTTATGATTCACTCTCTTCTTATAGTGAGAAGGAAGAGATATTTTTTAGGGATATTCAGTAAATGTCTCTAAAAAATAAGATGGCATATGAAGATGATAGGGCATGACCATTTCATATGCCCTTCTTATTGTCATTTTTCCGTGCTTTCTCACATACTTCTATCCGACAGGACATGACGTTCCGGAAGAAGTCTGATGA
>NZ_JBDFXP010000027.1:0-69966 GCF_040911965.1 Phocaeicola sp. RTP21359st1_B8_RTP21360_211022 | reverse complement strand
AATGTATAAAATAAAAAATACGGAACTCGATTTTGAATCCCGTATTTTCCATTTACACAAAATATTTTATAGTGCCATTTTGTAACTGATTATGCTTCTACAGCCGGAACAACAGAAACAGATCTTCTGTCATTGCGACCTACTTTGAAACATACTGTACCATCTACTAAAGCGAAAAGAGTATGGTCACGTCCCATACCGATGTTTTCACCCGGATGGAATTCTGTACCTCTCTGACGAACAATGATGTTACCTGCTTTACAAGCCTGTCCACCAAATATCTTAACGCCTAATCTCTTACTTGCTGATTCACGGCCGTTCTTAGAACTACCTACACCTTTTTTATGTGCCATTTCTTCTTAAATTTTAAATGATTAAGCAATAACTTGTTTAATAGTTAACTCTGTAAACTGCTGGCGGTGACCGTTCAGTTTTCTATAACCTTTTCTTCTCTTTTTGTGGAATACAAGTACTTTGTCGCCTTTTACCAGCGGAGATACTACTTCACAAACTACCTTGGCACCTTCTACAGTAGGAGCACCTACAGTTACTGTTCCATTGTTGTCTACCAACAATACTTTTTCAAATTCAACAGTTGCGCCGTTTTCTGCGTTCTGAATGTGGTGTACAAACAGTTTTTTGCCTTCTTCAGCTTTGAACTGCTGACCGTTAATTTCTACAATTACGTACATCTTTTTATAATATTAAACGGTTTTCTCCGTAAGGTGGAATGCATCACTGCCTTCACTTTTCTACCTCATCGGACTAAATCGGGCACAAAATTACTATATTTATTTATATCTGCAAAGAAAAACCATCTTCTTTTTTCTTGTACTCAATGTTTTTATTCATATTGCATTTTGTGGATGCGCGATTGTATAAATAAGGTTTGTGTGATTGTACTTTTATTTACCCCATTGTATAATATAGGCTATCAATACAATGATGCCTATAATGATAGAACAGACTAGCAACAGTCCCAAAAAGCAATACCAAAACATGATTATTGTACGGCAGAAGCTTTTCCACCAGGAAAGTCCGAACAGTTGGCGGTAATCCCAGACAAATAATATAAAGATTGCTTTGTAACTTAAATCAAAAATATCATTCAAATGTGCTGTTCCGGTAAATGGCAGGATCAGTAAAGAAATCCATAAGATTTGGCAGGCTATATAAACTTGTGCAAAAAAGTTTTCCGTCAGATTTAGTCTACGTCCGATAGAGGTCCGGCAGAAGCTTAACCGGGTGCTTATTGTAAAAAGAGGGAGCAGAGCAAGGATGCTGAAGGCTTTGTTGCCATGTATCCAACTTTTCATCAGGTTACCGACTGCAGAGAGAAAGCTATTTTCTGTGAAATAATTGTTAGTTATTTCGTTAAAGACATTTTTCATTTCACTTCCGGCTTCGCTCAAATCATTCCAGATATCTTGATCTTCATAGGGATTATCTTGTTGGGCCATGTTTGCCAATATGTTTTTTCTTATTTCCGATATGGTTGAGTCTTGTTTGTTGGCTTCTCTTCCTAAAGTGGCCATCCGTAAGCTATCTTGTCTTGCCAAAGTCGTACCAATTTCTTTCATCAGACCTCTCCAGTCATCAATCTCGCCGTTTTTTGCTTTTATTTTTTGTTTAAGCTCCTTTTTTATTTGTTTGCTTATTTCTTTTTTTAGCTCATTGGGGTCTTGATTGCTGAATTTTGCATCGATTTGTGCTTGTATTGATTCTGATAAACTGTGAGTTTGGGCCCACTGTGCACTGTCTGCATAGGTAATACTTTGTCCTAGATAATATTTGGTACAACTGTCTGATGTCTGTTCCTGTTGGTACTTGATGTCGTCCATCAGGCTGGCGATAGTAGGCTCTTCTTCCATTTCCTTTTCCGATAGTTTTATCGCTGCCGGGTCAATGAGCTGTACGCCCATGATGTATAGAGCAGCCAGAACGAACAAGGTTTGAAATGGTTTATAGTAATGTACACGTTTTCCCTTCAGATAATCCCGTATCATGTATCCTGGTCGGTAGAGTAGTTCTATCAGGTTACGGCTGAAACCATGGTCTATGTTAAAGAACCCACTTAAAATATTCTGAAAGGCATTTCGTATGGTAAAACGTGGCGTGTGGCGGTTTTGTCCGCAATGGGGACAATAATTTCCTTGAAACGTGTTTCCGCAGTTTTTACAGACGCAACATGTCGGATTCTCTTTTATTTCATGTTTCCCTCTTATTTGTTTTTGATGGAGCAGTTTGTAGAAGGCTACTATTTTTGGGGGAAAGCAGGAAGAATAAAAGAACTTTTCCGGAAAATGTTTGTCTGGTTCGTAAGGGGTGAATTTATGAATTAATGGAAGTAACGAAAGATTGTCTAGTATTTGCCGATGTGGGTAGACCATCAGTTCTTCACGGGTTGTCATGCCATTGAGCACACCTACGAAGTCTACTTTGGCTGCTTGGGCGGTTTCTGCGTCCACTGTGCTGTCACCGATGTAGAGTGTTTCGCTTTTCCGGCGATGCAGCCGGCGTAGTGCTTTTTTTATACCTTGGGGATCTGGCTTGGCTTGCTTTACATCCTCTCCTCCGATAATAATGTCAAAAAAATCTTTCGGAAAATGTTGGTCTACCATTTCGCGGATACGAAAACGGAATTTAGTGGAAATGATACCTATTTGGGCACCTTGGCTTTTCAGTGTTTTCAGCACGGTAACCGTTTCAGGAAAAAAGAACGTGTTGACAGTCATGTATGTATCTGCTTCCTTTACATATTCTTTTTTATATTCGGCTAATGTTTCGGGAGTAGTGATTCCGCTCAAAATACTGAATGAATCTTCCAGTGTTTTTCCAATGGTGCGTTTTATGGCTTCATCACTGATGCCCGTATGCCCATGGCGTTCCAGTACATTACGAAAGCAGATAACGATGCCGCGTGAAGAATCGGCTAGTGTGTAATCAAAATCAAAAAGGTATGTTGTGTATTTCATTCTTTCAAATTAAATTCATTTTAGTGTAATGAATATATTGTTCGCAAGGATTTTGTCAAGGACGGCCTCCACTTAACCAGTGTTTACGGTAATAATCTTCATTCAGGCTGCTGATTATGACTCCCCGGCTGGTACTGGCATGGATGAACTTATTATTTTTCAAATAAATACCTACATGACTGGCAATCCGTTTTTTTCTGCCGTTATGGAAGAATACCAAATCTCCTTCGCGCAAGTTTCTCTTACTTACTTTATGGCAATCTTGGGTACGTTGGTCATCCGAGTTACGTTTCAATTTTTTGTGGTATACCTTTTTATATAAATGTGAAGTCAGTCCGGAACAGTCCACTCCCCGTTTGCTGTTACCACCGCCACGGTAGGGGACTCCCAGCCATGCTGCTGATTCTACGTACAGTTGGTGATTGTCTTTCATGTCAATATCCATATTCAGACGGATGGAGGCACGCGCCAGTTCTTTGTAGTTATAACGTGGGGCAGAGGTACCGCATGAAACCAACAACATGGTCAGTGTACCTAATACCAGCAAATGGGATAGTAGTTTTTTCATTCTGTTACATTAAAATAGTCCTCTAATTCCTTTTCGGCGGAATTCCCTTTATTGTCAATATCTCGGATAATCTTTCCGTTTTCCAGCAGAGCGATGCGTGGGCATATATCTACTGTGTGGTTCAGATTATGGCTGGATACCAGTATGGTGGCTCCGGTTTCTTCATTATAAGCTTTCAGTAAATGCTTGATAATGGACTGCGAACTAGGGTCCAGAAAGTTGAACGGTTCATCTAGAACCAGTACCTGCGGTTGGTGCAGCATAGCCGAAATGATACCTATTTTCTGTTTGTTGCCTGCCGAATAGTTACGAATCAGTTTTTTTTGTCCGATGACTTCGCCATTCATAAAACGTTCAAACCTAGCGACACGTTTATCTACTTCTTCTTTTGTTAGTCCGTACATTTTTCCTACAAAGTAGAAATATTCTTCGGGGGTAAGATAATCTATCAGGAAACCTTCGTCAATGAAAGCTCCCGTTATATTTTTCCATTCCTCACTCCGGCTCACATCGATGTTTCCGATATGTACACTGCCTCCGTCGGCTTTCAGCAAGTCCAGCATCAGGCGGAACAGGGTCGTTTTTCCTGCTCCGTTATTGCCCACCAGTCCCAACATGTTACCGCTTTGAATGGAGTAATTTTCTATGTCTACAGCCACTTTTGGGCCAAAGTTCTTTTGTAATTGGTTTATTATGATATTCATACGCAATTCGTTTTAACGTGAGTCACGGAAGCCTTCCATATTCTCATAACGGCGCTTCATGAAACGGTTATAGATATTTTTTATCCAAATATTGTGGGTTGCAATCAGTAACAACCCTATAATCATCATGATGATGCAGGCTGTATCCTGTTCAAAGAAAGCTGTCAGAGCTTTGTTGATAATCAAGGGCAGGAAAAAAGCACATGAGATGATAATGGTCTGGAATAAGGAACTTCCCCGATTGCTTCGCATGACATTGGCGTTTAACGGGAGTGTCTTTTTATTGTACACAGCCAGTTGCAGCATCATGGCGAATACGAATCCTGTTGTAAACAGCATATAGGATAGAGCCATGAGGAAGGGTATCTTGCCCTTAGCTACAGGGATCATCATAATCAGGAAAGGGATGAACACGATGATGCAGTTCAGGTAATACTTGGCACGAAGCAAGTTATAGATAGATTCCTTACGGCTCATAAGACCATCCAGATAGTTGCCCTCAAAAGACATCACTTGCCCCAGGGTCATGATACTTAAAATGGCAAAATTGTATATGCAGATAAAATTTATCATTCCTGTTCCGTCATACACATCCGTGAAGGCAATCAGTGCCGAAAAAGCCAGCATGATGATAAATCCCATGCGGAATTGTGTCTTTACGGTTTTGTTACGGAAACACAGTTTTAGTTCCAGACGTAGATATTCACCTACGTCACCATAGCGGTCCAGGAATTTATATTCGGATACATGCTTCATCTTGGTGTCTTCCACTTTGGCTATTTCATTATAGATGAAGTGCAGCTGTAGCTTGCGATTTACTAGCAGAAGTAACAGAATGGCTGCTATGACACCTAGAAAGGCGAGTATGTTTCCTTCTATAAATCCTTCTCCCAAATTCATCATGAACGTGGAAACCGGGTTTCCTTCGGGAATAAATTCAGTTCCCGCTAATAATCCGTATACTCCGATCGGGAGAAGTATATAAAGCAGTTTCTCATTCAGTAAAGTTTTGCATATCAAATACCAATAACTGTTCATAACCATCAGAAGCCAAATGCCGCACAGATAGCATAGGATGCCCGTGAGTCCGTAGAAACGGATAATCGTAAGCAGAGCAAAAGGTATGATCAGGAAAAACCAGAAGAAATTGTAACTGCTGATTCCGGATTGTAGTAACAGGGTATCCACCAGCTTATTCTTTTTTACCGGCATAAGCAGATAGGGCTTGATCTCTTGCGACATGGCCGGTTGGAGCATGAAGCGTAACAGGAAATCAAGTATCAGAAGATAAATCAATCCTTGGTTCATAATATGGTAAGGTTCCATGCTGGGAAAGATATCTTCAAAAGCAAAGGACAGCATGACCCCGATAAAGATGAGGTATGCTGCCCAAAAAGCGACCATAAAGTAAATTAAAAACTTGGCGAAGCGGTTCCTGTCAAATGCAGGATTCCGCTTGGCCGCAAGTTTTTGATTCTGTCTTATAATAGATAGAAGCATAGGCTTGGATTATTTTGTTTCTTCCGAGGTCATGCTTACTTCTACACGGTTATTCTGTTCCAACAAGGCTTTGGTAAATTCTTGCAGATCTTTAGCGGTAATGCTGTTTACGGTATTTGTGTAGCCGGTGTTCATATCTGTTCCTTCCCAGAAATACTCACCCAGTATATTTACCCAATAACTGTTTTCTTTGGCATTTTCCTTGTATTTCTTCAGCATGAATTCTTTTACCTTGTTCAAATTTTCGGCAGACGGTCCTTGGTCGACAAACTGATTCAGTTCATTCAAAATGATATCCGTCATTTTGGCACGTTTGGCAGGATCGGTATCGAAATAGATTTGCAGAACCGCTTTCTCTTTTGGATATTTGGTCAGACTGCCGAATGCGCTTACTCCGTACGTACCGCCTTCTTTTTCACGCACACTTTCGGTATACATGATATTCAGTATCTGTGAAAGCATACTCATCATGATTTGGTTTTTCAGAGTATATGCACATTTACCATTGTTGATAACCAGTACAGAGGCTTTGGGCGTTTCCAGTTTTTTGCTGAAAATGTTCTTATAGTCGCCTTGGCGCATATCAATGTGATTGTCACGGAAGGTTTCCTTGCGGTTGACAGAAGGCAAAGCTCCCAGATAAGTTGCAATTAACGGCTCTACTTCTTCCGGTTTGATGTTTCCTACAAAGATGAAAGTAAAGTCGCTGGCGTCTTTGAAACGGTCTTTGTACATCTCCATAACTTTGGTATAGTCAATCTTGTCCACCATATCGGCTTTCATACGGATAGTACGCGGATGTCCCATATAGAGGGCTTTTTGCAACGTATCCTGTAAGGCAGTCATGGGGTTGGCCTCTTGATTTGCCAAAGATGCTTGCAGACGGTTCTTGAATGAGGTGAATGCATCATTGTCCATTCGTGGAGCCGTGAATGACAAATAGACTAATTGCATCAAGGTTTCAAAATCTTTGGGTGAGCAGCTTCCGCTCAGCCCCTCTGTATTGCCACCGACAGAAGCACTTACACTCGCTTTTTTACCTGCCAATACTTTCTCCAGATCAACATTGCTGAAGTTACCCAAACCGCCGATACTTGCCACATCATTCATGACATTGATATTGATAATTTCATCATTCGGGAACAAGGAACTGCCACCCGGACTGAAAGCTCTCATTCTGATTTCATCCGCTTTGAAATCGGTCGACTTTAAGATAACGCGTACTCCATTGGATAGAGTCAGGATAGTAGAACCGAACGGACCATTTTCCTGTTTTGTAATCTTTCCACCTTGGGGCTTTTCAGAAATCAAAGGTTCATCAGAAACTTTGTCTTCATAAGCAGTCAGTGTTTCAGCTTTTACCTTATTGACAGCAGCCAAAATTTCTTCCTTGGATGGAACTTTCAATCCTTCCTTTTCTGGGAAGAATACATTTACTACCAGATTGCTGTCGGTAACCAAGGCCGGGATCAGACTGTTTACCATTTCCACAGACAGGTTGGGGACGATCTGATTCATAATGGCATATTCATTTTCAATACCTGGAATCGGTTCGTTGTCAATGAAGTGGCGTACATATTCATCCACGTATGCACCGTTTTTCACTTTATTGCGTTCGTTGTATGCAGATTCCAGCATACGCAGATAATCCGCTTTGGCGCGGGCATATTCGGACGCGGTGAAACCAAATTTATGGACCCGTTCAATTTCGCGTACAATGGCGGTTATTGCACTGTCAATTCCATCTTCCTTGCTTGCTACTATTCCTGTAAAGGCATCTTTTGTTTTGGAAATCAGGAATTCTTGGTCGCTGATTTGAGCGAAGATGAAAGGAGGATTGGCTGTTTGGGTCAGTTCGTTCAGACGGGCGTTCAACATATTTTCTATCATGGATTTCATGTAGTTCACTACCAGATAATCCATGTTTCCCTTTTGTTCATTAGGAATAGCTTCATGTTTGTAGCATAAATAAGCTACTGGGTTTGCCTGTTCTTTATCTGTTTCTATTGCTACAATAGTTTCCTTATTGTCGGGAACTTGGAAGTATTCTCGTTCTGCCGGGTTTTCTGGCATTTTAATAGGAGAGAATATCTTCTTAATCTTTGCCTCAATCTTGTCTACATCTATATCGCCTACTACGACAATACCCTGTTGGTCCGGACGATACCATTTTTCATAATAATCGCGTAATGCCTGATAAGGGAAATTGTCTACTACTTCCATAATGCCGATGGGAAGCCTATAGGCATATTTACTTTCCGGATAAAGGGTAGGGAGGGCTTTTTCGTACATACGCATCATAGCGTTTGTGCTGGTACGCCATTCCTCATGAATCACACCGCGTTCGCTGTCTATTTCCTTAGGATCCAGTGTCAGGTCGTCGGCCCAGTCATGCAAAATCAGCAAACAAGAATCTACAACGCCGTCACGTATCACGGGAACATTGGAAATATTGTATACGGTTTCATCTATGCTGGTATAAGCATTCAGGTTTTCACCGAATTTCACCCCTATGCTTTCCAGATATTGGATGAGGGTTTTGTCGGGAAAGTTTTTAGTCCCGTTAAAGCACATGTGTTCTAAGAAGTGTGCCAAGCCTCGCTGGTTGTCTTCTTCCAAAATGGAACCTACTTTTTGAGCGATGTAGAAATCGGCTCTTTTTTCCGGGAGTTCGTTGTGACGGATGTAATAAGTTAATCCGTTGTCCAATTTGCCGATGCGAACGTTAGGGTCCGTCGGGATGGGAGGCATTTGCTGTTGTGCAAAGCCCACCGACACGCTGCCTAGAATAATCCAGGCAGCTGCCATCTTCCTAAGAAAATGTGTCATAGTGTTTGTTGTGGGGTTAGTTTGTTTTTATTATAATAAGTCGTTGGCAGATAGGTATCTTTCTGCTTCTATGGCAGCCTTGCAGCCACTTCCGGCAGCAGTGATAGCCTGACGATAATGCGGGTCGGCCACATCACCGGCAGCGAACACACCGGGAACCTTCGTACGCGGAGTACCTGCTTCTGTTATAATGTAGCCTACTTCGTCTGTGTCCAAATAATCCTTGAAAATGTCTGAATTGGGTTTATGGCCGATAGCCAGAAAGAATCCGTCAATAGGCAAGTCATAACGTTCTTCGTTGCATTCACCCTGACGCTTTACCAAATGAACACCTTCTACGCCATTCTCTCCGTATAAGCCGACAGCGTTGTGTTCGAACAGTACCTTGATGTTAGGATGGTTCATAACACGTGCCTGCATAATCTTGGATGCGCGTAAGAACGGTTTGCGTACAATCAGGTAAACCTGTTTGGCCAGTCCTGCCAGATAGACAGCCTCCTCGCAAGCAGTGTCACCGCCACCTACTACAGCTACGGTTTTCTTGCGATAGAAGAAACCGTCGCAGGTGGCGCAGGCGCTTACACCCATTCCGGCATATTTCTGTTCGTCTTCCAAGCCTAGATATTTGGCGGTGGCACCTGTGGATATAATTACAGTTTCTGCCTCAATCACTTTTTCGTCATCAATGGTGATACGGTAAGGACGTTTGCTTAGGTCGGCGGAGGTTGCAATGCCATTGCGGATATCCGCGCCGAAGCGTTCTGCTTGTTTGCGCAAGTCCTCCATCAGTTGGGTACCGCTGATACCTTCGGGATATCCGGGGAAATTTTCCACCTCGGTAGTGATGGTCAACTGGCCTCCGGGCTGTAGACCTTCATATAAGACCGGGGCGATGTTGGCACGTCCTGTATAAATGGCGGCGGTGTAGCCGGCAGGACCTGAGCCGATGATAAGGCATTTAACTTTTTCTGTACTCATAATAC
The DNA here is from genome assembly GCF_040911965.1 of Phocaeicola sp. RTP21359st1_B8_RTP21360_211022. Classification (NCBI taxonomy): domain Bacteria; kingdom Pseudomonadati; phylum Bacteroidota; class Bacteroidia; order Bacteroidales; family Bacteroidaceae; genus Phocaeicola; species Phocaeicola sp. RTP21359st1_B8_RTP21360_211022. The sequence goes on along the minus strand of NZ_JBDFXP010000027.1, from coordinate 60,407 downwards.
TTATTTCTTTACTTAATTTAATTTGATGAATATTATATTATCTCTCTATCTTGAATTCTGCTTGTTATCGTAAGTCTATCACTTCGGCATTTGGGAATTTCTTTTTATCAAACTTGAATGTCGCATTGTCCAGCGGCTGGTTGGTTTGGTAAGAAGTGACGATAATCTCATTTGCCGATTTATTACTTTGTTCTACCTTTATATATAAAGGCTGATATGTTTGGGAAACGAACAAGGTGATGGATGTGATATCCTGTTTATTCTCCGGAGTCAGTATCACTTCAAACCCCTGTTTGCCGTTACGGCTTTTGATCCCTGTATACTTATAATTATATCCGCTTTTGTAAATGGATAACAGTGCATAAGGGTTGATGGTTTGCAACTCTTCCGGGGTAGGATTGCTCACATTCACTTCTTCGCTGCTTTCCAGATAACTCCATTGCGTTGTTCCGTCAAACCAGCTTTGTATTCCGCCACTGTTCAGATAGAACCGGTTGCCTTTTAGCAATAAGGTTCCATTTCCTGTCCCTCCAAAGGTGGCACGGATGCCTCCGGCCTGTTGCAGGGCATTGGCGGTTTTGTCCAATATCTCCCGTGCCTGTTTGTCCTTTTGTGCGGATAGGCTGACTGAAAGGAAAAGGATTAATACCAGTAAATATGTTCTTTTCATTTTTATCATAACATTATTAAACAACTTATTGTTGCAGATTGTTCAATTTCATTTCCAGGTCTGTTTCATCCATGCAGAGTACGTCACGCGCCTTGCTTCCTTGAGTGGGGCCAACAATTCCAGCTTTTTCCAGTTGGTCCATGATACGCCCCGCACGGTTATAGCCGATAGAGAACTTGCGTTGGATTAATGAGGTAGAGCCTTGCTGGTGAATCACGACCAGTCTGGCTGCATCTTCAAACATAGGGTCTAACCGGTTCATGTCTACTTCGCCAACGCTGCTTTCACTCTCTTCGCCTACATATTCGGGCAACATGAATGCGGTGGTGTATCCTTGTTGTTTACTGATGTAATTGGCTATTTTTTCCACTTCAGGAGTATCCACGAATGCACATTGCACACGTACCGGATCATTACCTTGCAAGTAAAGCATATCTCCCTTACCAATCAGCTGTTGTGCTCCCGAACGGTCCAGAATAGTACGTGAGTCCATCATGGCAGCTACACGGAAGGCAACACGTGCCGGGAAGTTAGCTTTGATAGTACCGGTAATAATGTTCGTTGTCGGACGCTGGGTCGCGATAATGGCATGTATGCCTACTGCACGTGCCAACTGGGCGATACGGCAGATAGGTAATTCCACTTCCTTACCCGCAGTCATAATCAGGTCACCGAACTCATCAATGATAATCACTATGTAAGGCATGAAGCGGTGTCCTTTTTCCGGATTCAACTGCCGGTTGATGAATTTCGCGTTATATTCCTTAATATTACGGCAACCGGCTTTACGCAGCAAGTCGTATCGGCTGTCCATCTCTATACATAGTGAGTTCAAGGTTTGTACCACTTTGGTAACATCGGTGATAATCGCGTCTTCTCCATCCGGCAGCTTGGCCAGAAAATGCTTCTCAATCGGAGCATAGATAGCGAACTCCACCTTCTTGGGGTCTACAATTACAAACTTAAGTTCTGCCGGATGCTTCTTATATAATAAAGAGGTCACGATGGCATTCAATCCTACGGACTTACCCTGTCCGGTAGCGCCGGCTACCAACATGTGGGGGGCTTTTGCCAAGTCCACCATAAAGACTTCGTTCGTAATGGTCTTGCCTAATGCCACAGGCAGCTCATAGGTGGTTTCTTGGAACTTTTTGCTGTTCAGGATGGATTTCATCGGTACAATGCGCGGATTGGCATTCGGAACCTCAATACCGATAGTGCCTTTGCCCGGTATCGGAGCAATGATGCGGATACCCAGTGCCGACAAACTTAATGCGATATCATCCTCCAAGTTCCTGATTTTAGAGATACGTACCCCCTCTGCCGGAGTAATTTCGTATAATGTGATGGTAGGACCTACACTTGCCTTGATGGAACTGATTTCAATACCGAAGCTACGTAAAACCTTGATGATGCGGTCTTTGTTGGCGTTTTGCTCTTCCATGTCAATATTAGGACCATCATCTTCATATTCATTTAGCAAATCCAGACTAGGGAATTTGTAGTTTTCCAAATCCAGACGAGGGTTGTATGGTGGAAGTACGGGACCTTTGTACGCCTCGTCTTCTTCATTTGTTTCTTCACTGATTGAAAAATCAGGTTCATCTGTATTTTCAACTTCCTCTTCTTCGTTTGTGTAGGCAGGTTCTTCTATCACTGCCGGTTCGGTAACCTGCTTGCTCTCAAAAGGGAAGGGCACTTGTTCTTCCACTTCCTCTTCTTTCTTTGTCGGTTGTTCTAATTCGAAATCTACGATAGCAGGACCGGGATTAGAGAATTCTTTCCTGGATTCTTCCTTCCGGGGAGCTTCTTTAATCGGATTTTCTTCAGTTGCAGAAATTGTTTGATCCTCTTTTTTCTTTCGTCTGAAGCTGGGACGCAGTGCTTTACGGATAACCAGTATGGTTTCGTTACTTAAATAGATAAAGAACAATAGTGCCGCTATGAACAGCAATAATCCCAAACCTGGAATCCCAATTTGTGAAATCAGCCAATTGCTTACATTATGTCCGTGCAATCCCCCCGGATAGATAAAACTATCCCCAAAGGTGCCGTCAAAAATAAATCCCAATGTGATAGAGAACCAGATGAGCAGGATAGAACAGGACATAAACCATTTCCAGATACGGAACTGGTAAGCTTTCATTAATTTCATACCCACTACGGCCAGGAATAAAATGATAAAATAAGCAGCTAAGCCGAAACATTCGTTTATAAGGAATTCGGCAAGTTGTGCACCGCGTGCTCCGGCGTAATTTTTTACATGATTGGCGGTTTGCATCAGTTCACCCGGCTGCTGATTATCCAAAATACTTTGGTCGGCGGCCCCCGTAAAGAAGAAAGAGGTAAATGCCAGTAACAGATAAACTGCAAAAATTACACTGATCAATCCGATTACAAAATGTGTGGTTTCGTTCTTTAAAAAAGCGGAGAATCGTTTGGTAGATACCTTTTTAGGCTCTGTCTCCTTATCTGATTTTTTCTTTGCCATAGGTCTTCGTTCTATTTATTATTTCGCAAATGTACATGAAAAACATTAATTATTGCCTTATTTAATCTCTTTTTTCTTAACTTTGCGATTCAATTTTAATGTTTATGGAAAAGTACAGTCAGGTGATATTTGACAAAAATACAGTAGAGTTTGTAACGGTAGCCGCCGAATTTTGTGGCTTTCTGGAACGTGCCCGTGATATGAAACGCTATGACTTTGTAGATACCGCCTTAAAAATACTTCCGTTGCTTTATTTGAAAGCGACTTTGTTGCCTCCGTGTGAGCCGATAGGAGAGGACGAACCCGAAACCTTCGTTACCGAAGAAGATTATGAACTGATACGTAGGGCTATAGCCGGTGTGTTAGGAGCCAAGGATGATTATCTGGAAGTGTTCTTGCCGGATATGGTGTACAGTGACACGCCCATCAAAAAATGTATTTCAGAGGATTTGGCAGATATCTATCAGGATTTGAAGGACTTTATCAGTGTGTTCCAACTGGGCCTGAATGAAACGATGAACGATTCTTTAGTGGTCTGCAAGGAACATTTCAGAGAGTTTTGGGGACAACGGCTGGTAAACACTATGCGTGCTTTGCATGATGTGAAGTACAGCCCTGCCGATGATGGCGAGGAGGAAGAAATGGAAGATGAGAATTCATTATTATGAAACAAATAAAGAAAACGATTACTAAAGCCGAGATAGCAGCAATGCCCAAGGTGCTTTTTCCGGGACGCATCTTCGTGATTTATACCGAGAGTGAGGCCGAAAAAGCGGTAGCCTATTTGAAAGATCAACGCATAGTGGGAGTGGATACGGAAACACGCCCTTCTTTTAAACGCGGTACTACCCATAAGGTAGCTTTGTTGCAAATATCTACGCAAGATACCTGTTTCTTGTTTCGCCTGAACCGGATAGGTATGCCCGATTCTCTGCAAGAGTTTTTGATGAGCGATACCTTGAAGATAGGTTTGTCTCTGAAAGACGATTTTAACTCGTTGCGGAAACGTGAGGATGTGCATCCCGACCGGGGAAACTGGATAGAGTTACAGGACTATGTAGGACGATTCGGCATAGCTGACCGGAGTCTGCAAAAAATCTTCGCCAATTTGTTTGGCCAGAAGATTTCAAAAAGCCAGCGTCTTTCCAATTGGGAGGCGGAGGTGCTCAGCGAGGGACAGAAACTATATGCAGCCACGGATGCGTGGGCTTGTGTGGAAATTTACAATTGCCTGACGGAATTGGAACGTACGGGCGGTTATGAGATAACAGAGGAAGAACCAATAGAAACAACAGTAAATACAAATGGCTTATAAGAAAGTATACCTGAAACCGGGTAAGGAAGAGTCGTTAAAGCGTTTTCATCCGTGGGTATTCTCCGGAGCTATCCAGCGCATTGAGGGAGAACCCGAAGAAGGCGAGATAGTGGATGTGTACACTTCGAAGAAAGAGTTTATAGCTTGCGGGCATTTCCAGATAGGAAGTATTGCCGTGCGCGTGCTCTCTTTCAAGGAAGGTGAGATTGATCATGAATTTTGGAAGTATAAACTGGAAGTGGCATACGATTTGCGCCGCAGTTTGGGTTTGGCCGGTAATCCTGCAAACAATACTTACCGTCTGGTTCATGGCGAAGGAGACAACTTGCCGGGCTTGATTATTGATGTATATGATCATACAGCTGTGATGCAGGCACATTCGGCCGGAATGCATGTTTACCGTATGGAGATAGCCGATGCCTTGTCCGAGGTGATGGGGGATGTAGTCCGGAACATTTATTATAAATCAGAAACCACATTGCCTTTCAAGGCGGATTTGGGACCGGAGAATGGTTTTATCAAGGGGGGAAGCTCCGAAAACATAGCGATGGAATACGGCTTGAAATTCCATGTGGATTGGCTGAAAGGTCAGAAAACAGGCTTTTTTGTGGATCAGCGTGAGAACCGCCATTTGTTGGAGCGTTATGCCAAAGGGCGTAATGTATTGAATATGTTCTGCTATACAGGAGGCTTCTCTTTCTATGCCATGCGTGGAGGCGCGAATCTGGTACATTCGGTAGACAGTTCGGCAAAAGCTATTGATCTTACCAATATGAACGTGGAATTAAATTTTCCGGGTGATACCCGTCATAAGGCGTATGCTGAGGATGCTTTTAAATACCTGGATCGTATGGGGGATCAATATGATTTGATAATTCTTGACCCTCCTGCATTTGCCAAACACAAGGATGCTCTCCGCAATGCATTGCGCGGCTATACGAAATTGAACGCTAAAGCATTTGAGAAAATCAAACCGGGAGGCATTCTGTTTACTTTCTCTTGTTCGCAGGTGGTGGATAAGGTGAATTTCCGTAATGCGGTATTTACAGCTGCCGCACAAAGCGGACGTAGTGTGCGTATTCTGCATCAATTGACCCAGCCGGGAGATCACCCCGTAAATATTTACCATCCTGAAGGAGAGTATTTGAAAGGGCTGGTGTTGTATGTGGAATAATTTGATTGGTTTGTATAATCATATATAGTACAAAGGCGTTTTTACAGAATTTGAAACTGTAAAAGCGCCTTTAAAATTTAAATGATGTTAATTGAAAGCAAATAATTGTAGTGTTATTATGTTTGATAACATAAAACTACTTATCTTTGCACTGTGTTTTTCATGGTATTAGATTTAAGGTTAATGAAGATTGGGTGTCTGGGATAGATACCCTTCTTTTTTTATATATGATATAGGCCGTTTTTTTAGGCTTCTTCTTCCTGAAAAAAAGATTTGCTCTGTTTTTTCTTCCACTTCTTACATTTTCTCTTTTGGGGTGACAGCCCTCTGTTGGTTCTTCTTCAATGCTGTCGGCATAGTTTGTTCTGCCTGGGTTTAAAGCTTTATATACGCTCTCCTAAGTCTTTTCGGGCTGATGATTAAGGGGATTTGTACGGTTATGTAGTACAGACTCCGGCAGTGGACTGTACAGTCGCCTATAGTAGACTGTATAGTCTATTCCAATCGTCTGTACAGTCCACTGCCGGAGTCTGTATTAGGTGGCTGGAAGAAAAAGCTTAATGTAACAGAAGAAAATGCTTAGATGGCGGGTTATAACATCTTGGTAATTATAGTGTTGGTATAAACATGAAAGTAGTATAAATGGGTTGCCTCAATCATGAAGCTCACGGTGGCGCGTTATATAGAAACAGGAGGTGCTGAAGTAGTTTCTGATATATTTTAACTGTGCCAGTACAGGATATAACTTTCGTGGCCGCAGATGGAACTTTTGTTGGTAGTGTGGATTGATGAACCATAATTGTCTGTCGGTTATTTCGTATCCATACTTTTCAGCAAGTTGTTCAAAGGTGTCTATGGTCATGCGGCAGCGTTTGATGTCTGATAATTCTTCAATACATGATGGTGTTTCATGGAAACATTTGAGCAGAAACCGATAGAGTATACCGGGACATAAATGAATGAAAGGGAGAGAGGAGACGAACCGGTTGTGGCAAATTTGCTGATGTCCGCCAAATGGCATTTGCCAAGACGGGAATCCCCAGAATATGATGCCTCCCTTAGCTAGAAGAGGAGAGAGGCAACGGAAGAATTCTTCTTTGTTACTGATGTGTTCAATAACATCGTGTATCAGGATGAGCTGGTAACGGGAAGCTGAGGAAAAGTTGAAGAAATCCGTTGTGGTGAATTCTCCTTTGTAGCCGGAGGCGGCGAAGAAGGTTTCTGCCTGGTGTATGCGACTGGCTGCACGGTCTATTCCTGTTACCTTGCAGCCTAGTTCGGCAAAGGGAAGCAGGTTGCCTCCTTCTCCGCAACCTATTTCCAGTATGTGGGTGGAAGGGCTGAGGGAGATAAATTGTTTCACATAGTCTATATAGAAACTACGGGACGTATTCGCTAGCTCGTTAAAATAACATTGTCTGTCTTTATGTCTTTTTTGCATGGTTGTTTTTTATCTTATAGATACAAGGATGGACAAAAGACTGCATGAAGTTTCCTTAATAATTCCAGCGCACCCCCAATTGCAGGTTGAAATGGAGCGGGTGTTTGTCACGTATGGTGTTTTTAAAGCTGCCGTCCTTGAAATAAAAAACTGTTCCGGGCTCAATGAAAGCACCTAGGGTGGGATTTATATTATATTGTATTCCCAATGCGGCGTGTATGGAGAATTGGAACGGTTTTATTTTCAGATTCTCTGTACTGGAATAGATTTTCTCTTTCTGAACGATGAAATCTTGTTCCAGTTTACCCGAAACGGATTTGTCTATTGTGCCTCCTCCTGTGGCATAAAAGGAAAAGGTGCGGGTGGTATAAAGCCGGCGGTCTAATTTCACAGACAAGCCTATGTAGTGGAGCTTTTGTCGTTTAACCCACTTGGAATCTTCTCCTATGGAACTCTCGGACGACAGATAGGTGTATTGCAGTCCCGCGCTGACCCCCCAGTGCCTGCTTATAGATTTACGGAGCGAAAGCTCAATGCTGACGGGGAGATTATAATGGGTATATTCTGTCATGGGCCGTCCCGTGTTGTCATTTGCTATTTGTAGTAGAGCTTCGTAAGCTTGTGCATCGGGAAAGTCCGATGGATATTCCTGCAAATAGTCTTTGAAGTCACTCCAATACATAATTTCATCCTTATGAGAACTCCCTATGTCTCCCCGGGAAAAAGTTTTGTTTATGAAGCCGGTACTTGCTCCGTTATTGCCGGCAGATATGGCAAGTGCCAAAGTATATCCGGAACGCTTATACGGTAATGCAAAGTGCTTGTGTCCGGAAGGGCGCTTGTGTACAGATTCTGTATCCCGGATTGTATCTTGTACCGGGGGCATACATTCTGTTTCTATATTATTTGCCGTATCGGTGTGGATACTTGTTTGGATTGGCGGCCTTGTCAAGGAAGCTGTCCTTGATTTTGTCCTGTCCTGTAACAGTTTGTTTTCAGGCATAATAGAAGGGCTGCCTGTAATGCTTCTTGGCTGGTATGCCGGTAAGGATACAACAGGTGAGGATGCTTTATGTATTTCTGTCTGTAAAAAATAAAAAGTAGTGGCAAAAGGTATGAATATCAAGAAGAAAACGGCTGCTATACGCATCGTTTTCATCCTTCTTCTCTTATGTAGATAGGGAGTGAAAAATTCCGTTTGAAAATGATTCCAATCATTTCCTGGGAGTGGCTTTTCGTATTCGTTAACCCGTTGTTTCAAGTGGTCTATCCACGGTTCTTCTTCCTGTTTCATAATGATTGTCGAGTTAAGTATTCTTTAATTTTCTGAGCAAGTATACATTTGCGCGGTACAGTTGTGAGGAGGATGAATGTTCGTTAATGCCTAATGTCTTCGCAATCTCCTTATGAGGCATTTCCTCGAATACGGCCAAGTTCAGTATGGTGCGATAGCCTGTCGGTAATTCAGCTATGAATTTCATCAGGGTTTCAATAGGAATTGAAATCATATCTTCTTCGTCCACAGGTTGCATGTTTTCTTCCAGGTCATCTACAGAAAGGAAAGAGCTGTTTTTCTGTTTGCGGAGATGGTGCAAGGAGGTGGTTACCATGATACGGGTGATCCAGGATCTGAATCCATGCAGGTCGGTGGCATGTAGCTGGCCGATGGCGGAAAACACTTTGACGAATCCATCGTGCATGACGTCCAGTGCCGAATCTTCGCCTACATAGCGATAGCACACTCCATACATTTGGCGGGAGAAGAGCCTGTATATGGTTTCCAAAGCTTCCCGCTTTCCGGCTTTACATCCCTCTATTAGTTCTGTGTCATTCATTCTTCTTTTGTCATGTTATTATATGAAGATACAGGAGAGGGTAAAAGACTGCATGGAAACAGAAGTTTTTCTGAAAATAAATGTAAAAAGAAGATAATTGTCTGCATTTGTTAGGTTAAAACAAAACAGATGAAAAATATGAGAATACAACTTTATGCAACACTGGCTTGCTTTCTTTTAACTTTGGTCACAACTTACGGGCAGGGCTGAAAACCTTATGTGGAAGCAGGGATGAATGATTGTATGGCGAACGTTTCATTGTTTATAATCCGTACTGCATATGGTTCGGAAGCGGAAAAGATAAATCTGCTTGCAGGATTGTTGCAGAAGGCAGGATTACAAGGCGAGATTAAGGTTGCCTGTGGAGTGGAAGCACTAGGTCGTTTGTTTGGGCTTAAGCGTTATCAGTCAGTTGTTTATGGATTTTCTATCATAGCGGGGCAGACAGGAATATCAGCCTGTCAATACGCTGGATGGTAAAAAGATGGTTTTGAAAGAGAGGAAGCGACAGGGTAAAAATTGGTTGAAATGGTTGAAAAGTTGGTCATCCTTTGAAAAAGGGAAGGCCGGCTTTTCTTATTTTCCATCGGAGGATTTACATTTGTGGTATTTAAAACCTATAAAATGAATGATATGAAAGGAAAACAGGGTCTGGTTTGTATGGGCTTGTTGCTGGTGCTCTCTTCTTGTCACACCGGTAAGCAAATCACAGCTTCTGGATTACAGCGGAAGGATTTTCAAACAGAAGTGAATGGGCAGCATACCGATTTATTTACATTGAGCAACAAGCAGGGAATGGAGGTCTGTATCACAAACTATGGGGCACGGGTGGTTTCTATCCTTGTCCCCGACAGAAATGGAAAACGGGAGGATGTGGTGTGCGGATTTTCCACGATTACTGAATATATGGAGCAACGGCAGAATTTTGGTTCTACGGTGGGGCGTTATATAGGACGTATTCTGAATGCGCGTTTCACGCTGGATGGAGTAGAGTATAAGCTGGTCCCTAACAATGGGAAGTCCGGGCATATATCACATGGAGGGAATCCCGGTTTTGCCGATAGAATATGGAAAGTGGAGCAGGCAGATACACATAGGGTCCGTCTGTCTTATCTCTCTCCTGATGGAGAAAATGGTTTCCCCGGAAACCTGAAAGTGACGTTGGTCTATAGTCTTGGTGAGGATGATAATGCGTTGGATTTGACATACGAGGCAACTACGGATGCACCCACGGTACTTAATCTTTCCCATCATTCTTTTTTTAATATTTCGGGAAATTTTACGAAAAGCGTGGAGGACCAGCAACTTTGGGTAGACGCAGATCGTTTTACTCCATACGATGATAAGAAATGTGTTACAGGAGAATATCTTCCGGTGGCCGGTACTCCCCTTGATTTTCGTATGCCGCATACTATCGGAGAATGTATAGATGCGGATCATCCCCAATTGAAGGTGGTAAACGGATATGATCATACTTGGGAATTGAATACGAAAGGAGATGATACAAGGCCGGCTGCCTGGGTGTATGATCCAGCAAGCGGGCGTAAGATGGAGATCTTCACCACCGAGCCGGGAATGCAAATTTATACCGGTAATGGACTGAAAGGAAAAATGACAGGTAAAGGGGGGATAGCTTATCCTTTCCGTTCGGCGGTATGTTTCGAAACGATGCATTTTCAAGATAGCCCCAACCAGCCCGGATTTCCTAGTACTGTACTCCGTCCGGGAGAGGTCTTTCGTAGTCATACGGTTTATAAGTTTGAATAATTGGTGCATCCGTCAACTGGCTGATGTGCCAATTAGCGGTGCTATATATGCCCATACGGTTATTGGTATATTGGTAAATTGACATGTCAGCAAATTTTTTTTTCATTTTGATGTAACGTTTCCCTACCTCTATGTGTCATACTGGTGAACATGGAACAAAATAGATTTGAAATAGAGGCAAAACGAATGCGGCCGGCTTTGTTAAGAATGGCTATCCGTTATTTGGAAAACTCCGACGAGGCAGAAGATGCAGTGCAAGATGCACTGTTGAAACTTTGGTTTCTTCGTGACCGTCTGGACCAATACCGCAGCGTGGATGCATTGGCTATTGTTATAACCAAGCATTTGTGCATCAACCGTCTGCGAGGCACTCGGATAGAGAAAGTCGATTTGGAGCAGGGCATCAGCATTGGTGGAGGTGAAAATCCTGAAATGAAACTGGTAGAGGAAGAGAATATGCAGGAGATACTGGAAGTAATAGGTACTTTGCCTGACTTGCAACAGTCTATTCTCCGCATGAAGCACCTGGAAGGTTTCGAAGTAGAGGAGATAGCCCGTCTCACAGGAAGTACGCCGGTGGCGGTACGAACCAATTTGTCGAGAGCTAGAAAAAGAGTAAAAGAACAATTTATGATACACAGTAAGGTATGGAATTAGATAAGAGGAATATAGAAGAATACATTAACCGTTTCCTGGAAGGGGAGACCACGAATGCCGAGGAGCAGGCTATTTATCGCTTCTTCCATACAGGGGATGTACCTTCTCATCTGATGGGATATGCTCCGATGTTTGCCTGGTATGAGGGAGGTATGCAGGGAGAACCGGGTATGTCGCAGCCAGACGGTCAGGAGGAGGTTGCCGGAGGGAAGAGATCGGAAAAGATACCGGTGGTTGGAAAAGAAGGCTTTTATCAGCGTATTCCGGTAGCTGTCTGGAGTGCCGGTATAGCGGCAATGATGGTCATTGCGCTGGGGTTAGGCTTGATTTTCTATTCGGAGAACCAAGCAGGCGGAAGTGGTGAATGGTCGTGCTACGAAGGTAGTTATGTGGAAGTGGGAGGCAAGCGAATTTCGGATGTGAAACAGATTATGCCTTGTATTATTGAAACACTGGAAGAGGCGGAACGGGTGGAGAAACTGGCTCAGGAGCGTGTGGAGGAAATTTGTCGTTCCGAGAAAGAGATAGAAGAAAAGGAATTATTGGTAAGCGAATAAAAAACATAAAAAAAATAAGATATGAAAACAAGATTTATTTTAGGAAGTGCATTGGCGGCTGTTTTGCTGATGTGGGGTGGAACAGGTAAGGTTATGGCCCAGAAGAATATTGATAAAATGGCGGCGGAACTGGAAAAACGGGATGATGTGGCTATCAATTCTGTAACGAAACGTGACCCTAAAACCCGCAAAGTGGTGAAGGTGGTGAAAAGTTTCTCGTTAAAGGATGAGAATATAGGTGCAAGGTTGATTGAGGCTTTCGAGAAGGATGAGGAATATGCCGAAACTGCCATCAAGGATATGCCGAAGGGAAGAGGCAAGGCGCAGAAAGCGAATTTTACGTTCATTTATAAGACGGATAATGAGAAACGTACTTACACCCTTAATGTCAAAGAAAGCGGAAGTGTAAGCATGACCGTCATTATCAGTCCGATGAAGGATGGGCAAGAAGTGGGTTCTGTTGTCCTTGACCCGGAATATTGGGATTCGTTCAATGAGCAGATGGCCGAATTAGGGAATAATCTAAGGGATTCCGGTATAGAGGTGCGCCAAATGAGTCGGGAAGAGATGGAGAAGATGCAGGAAACTATCCGCCAGTCATTGAAAGGACTGGATGCTTATGCCATAGCTGAATAGATGATGGCATTATTTTTCACGAACACAAGATAATAAAACACTCTCTTTTGGTTAGATTACAAAAACTTTTTAATTGTCTTGCCTTTCCGGAAGTTGTGAAACTGCCGGAAAGGCTTTGTTTTTTAAGATGAATCTCCATGAAAAATCGAATTGTTTTATATCTTTGCAAGTAATATAAAAAACACACATTAAAGAAGAAAGATGAAAAACGAAATTACCGGAATGAGACTCAGACTGATAGTCATGAACTTCTTGCAGTTTGCCGTATGGGGGGCTTATCTTACTTCCATGGGGACGTATTTGTTTAATATTGGCTTGGGGGCCAAGATAGGTCTGTTTTACGCCATGCAGGGGATTGTTTCCTTGTTTATGCCTGCCATAATGGGAATTATTGCCGACAGGTGGGTGCCTGCTCAAAAATTATATGGTTTCTGTCATTTTATGGCTGCCGTGTTTATGGTGGCTGCCGGGTGGTATGGCTATGTGGATGGTGAAGCGGTTAATTTCGGTACTTTGTTTACATTTTATTCTCTTAGTGTAGCTTTTTATATGCCAACATTGGCTTTGACAAATTCGGTAGCCTATACCGCACTGGATAAAGTAAAACTGGACCCTGTCATCGCTTTTCCTCCCATCCGTATTTTCGGAACGATTGGTTTCATCTGCTCCATGTTGCTGACGGATATCTTGGGATTCCAAAATAATTATATGCAGTTTTTTTCTTGTGCTTGCTTTGGAGTGATACTGGCGGTTTATGCGCTTACTTTGCCTGAGTGTCCTGTAAGTCGTGGTGGAGAACAGAAATCGTTGGTAGATGCTATGGGATTACGGGCGTTTACACTGTTCAAACAGAAAAAGATGGCTATTTTCTTTATATTTTCTATGTTGTTGGGGGTTTCTTTACAGATAACCAACGGTTTTGCCAATCCGTTTCTCAGCAGTTTCAAGGGAGTTCCGGAGTATGCCGATACGTTTGGAGTGAATCATGCCAATGCATTGATATCTTTGTCGCAGGTGTCGGAAACATTGTGTATCTTATTAATACCGTTTGTGTTGAAGCATTTCGGAATCAAGCGTGTTATGCTGATAGCCATGTTGGCATGGGTACTTCGTTTCGGATTGTTCGGACTGGGGAATCCTGGGCCGGGTGTCTGGATGTTTGTACTGTCCATGATTGTGTATGGGGTGGCTTTCGACTTCTTCAACATTTCTGGTTCGTTGTTTGTTAACAATGAAACTGATTTATCCATCCGTTCCAGTGCTCAGGGATTGTTCGTGATTATGACAAATGGTATTGGCGCTACGGTGGGAACGTTGGGAGCTCAGGCAGTGGTAAATCGTTTTGTTGATATGAACAGCAGTGCTCCGCAGATGGAGGGATGGAGCATGACATGGTTTGTCTTTGCGGGATATGCCTTGGCGGTTGCGGTATTGTTTGCTGTCATATTCAAGTATAAGCATCGTCCCGGGCAAGTTTGATAAATTATTTTTTGACCGTTTCCGATGTAGACGGGAATGGTGGAAGGAAAGTTAAATTATGGATGAAATAGAATTGAAGGTACATGATATGTCCTCTACATTGCAGCCGGCGGATGCATATGCGTTGGTGTTGGAAGAAGTGAACGGCAACCGTAAGCTGCCTATTATTATCGGTTCGTTGGAGGCGCAGGCTATTAAGGTGGTAATGATGGGCTATAAGATGCCCAGACCATTGACGCACGATCTTTTTCTGACGGTGACCAAAGAGTTGGGGACTGCTTTAAAGAAAGTATTGATATATAAGGTAAAGGATGGAGTCTATTATTCCTATCTGTTTTTGGAAAAGGAAGGTGAGGTATTTAAAATAGACTCACGTACTTCCGATGCGATTGCGTTGGCTATGCGTTGCGGGTGTCCTGTCTATACTACTGATGAGATTATGGAAAGTGAGCAATTGCATGAAGTTGGGAGTACGGCATTTTCTGTCAATGTAAATACAGTTGATGTGGTGATGCTGAAAGAAGCATTGTCAAAGGCTATAGAAGAAGAGAATTATGAGCAGGCATCCCGTTTGCGTGATGAGATAAAACGACGGGAACAAGAGGAGGAGAATACAATAGCTTGATATATAAATTGAAAAAACAAGAAGAACTATGCATGTTTTTTATACCCCTGATATAGCGAGTAACCTTGAGCTTCCGGAAGAGGAAGCAGGACATTGTTTACGGGTTTTGCGCCTTTCCATAGGCGATGAGATTATGTTGACCGATGGGAAAGGTTGTTTTTACAAAGCTGTAATCAGTGCTGCAAGCGGTAAACGTTGCCAAGTGAAGGTAACGGAAACGATTCCGCAGGAAAAAGGGTGGAACGGTTGGTTGCATATTGCCATGGCTCCCACTAAAAATATGGATCGTACTGAATGGTTTACAGAGAAAGCGACTGAAATAGGCTTTGATGAACTGTCTTTCCTGAACTGCCGTTATTCCGAACGGAAAGTAATCAAGAAGGAACGTATTGAAAAGATTCTGGTATCGGCAGTGAAACAATCGTTGAAGGCGACTATGCCGGTGCTGAATGAAATGACGGACTTTAATAAGTTTGTTTCACGGGATTTTAAAGGGCAGAAGTTCATCGCCCATTGCTATGAAGGGGAAAAACCTTTGTTGAAAGATATATTGCGTTCCGGAGAAGATGCTTTGGTGATGATAGGTCCGGAAGGAGATTTTAGCGAGGAAGAAGTGGCTAAGGCTATAGCGGCGGGTTTTCAGCCTGTCAGTTTGGGAAAGTCCCGTCTTCGCACGGAAACAGCTGCATTGGTAGCCTGTCATACGCTGAATTTATTAAACCAAAAATAAGAATATGAGAAAAGGTATTTGGGGATTTGCACTCGTAGCGATAGTGCTGCTTATGGCTTCTTGTTCGTCTGAAAGTGAGTATGCCAACGCTATTCCTAAGGATGCGGCAATGGTTATGTCATTCGATTTCAAGACGATGGCGGAGAAGAGCGGCATAAACGGTAAAGGAGGAGAAAAGGTTGTGGCCAAACTGACGGACGCATTGAAAAGCGGTTTGGAGGGTGAAGCTTACAAGACTGCCGAGAAGATTATTCAAAATCCGTCTGAATCGGGCTTGTCTTTTACCGATAAGGTGTATATGTTCATCACTCCTCATTCTAATGCTTTTGCTTTATTGGCGAAAGTGGATGATGAAGGTAAAGTGGAAGCTTTGCTGGAGGCATTAAAGAATGAGCAGATATGTACGGAGTTGAAAAGTGAAAGCGGATGTACATGGACACAGATGGGTACGGCGCTGTGCGCTTTTAATAAGGGGACTTTCTTATTGATGGGTAGTAATAAAGGAGATGCCCTCAGTTTGAAAGGAAGTTTGCTTTCATTGATGCGTCAGGATGCTGAAAACAGCTACGTAAAGACTACAGACTTTGGTAAGTTGGCTTCGGCAAAAGGTGAAGTCGTTACAGTGATGAATATGTCGTTCATTCCTAATGATATTACCATGCAGATGCGTATGGGAATGCCTGCCGATTTGAAACTGGAAGATATCAAATATCTGGTTTCCGCCACTTTCGAAAAAGGCAAAATTGTAGTGGACGTGGAGACTTTGATTGAAAACAAGGATTTGATTGCTATGTATGAAAAACAGTCGGCTGCTTCCTCATGTATTAAAGGAGCCTGTTTAGAGTATTTCCCTGCCAATACGTTGGTTTGGGCAGGAGGTAATATCAATGGAAAGGGTATTTATGATTTGCTTTGCGAAAATCCTACCATCAGGCAAGCGTTGGATAATTCGATGTTACCAATAGATATTGAAGGTATATTCTCTTCTATTCATGGAGATGTTGCGGTTGGCTATAATTCCTTGTCGAATAATGACTTGCTGATTTATGCTGATGTAACGAATAAAGACTTTTTGCAGTCCTTCGAAGACCTGAAACCTTTGTTGGCTATGACCGGTGGGCAGATGCAGTTGAACTCTACGGGTAAAGACCAATACGAGTTCCGTATGTATCGCCAAAGCATTTGGTTTGGTGTGAAGGACAATCTGCTTTATATCTCGAACAATGAAAGACTGGCAGATGAGGCAGGCCGCCGTTACGGAGTTTCTTTGCAGAATACTCCTTGGGCCGGACAGGTGACAAAGAACCGTTTCTTTATGGCGTTCAATGCGGCGCAGCTGGTGAAGGATGTTCAGGAGAATCCCCGGTTAACCCGTATGCTGGGCAGCGATGCCGCCATGTTCAATGCCATCCTGGGACCTTGCGACTATATGGATGTGATGGCTCCCGATTGGAAAAGCGCCCAAATGAATATTGTTATGAAAGATAAAGAGGTCAACGTGCTACAGTTGATTGTACGTGGATTGGAGAATTTATGAACACTATAGAATTACAACAGACCCTCCCTGCCGTTTTTGCAGGGAGGGATTCTATTATATCTGATGTCTGGCATCAGTCGTTGACTCTGAAGCGTGGAGAAGCTTATTTGGTGGAGGCAGCGTCCGGTACAGGAAAATCATCGCTTTGCAGCTACGTATACGGATACCGTAACGACTATCAAGGTATCATCTGTTTTGACGGGAAAAATATTCGTACGCTTTCGGTGCGCGACTGGGTGGAGATTCGGAAATGTTCCATCAGTATGTTGTTTCAGGAATTACGTTTGTTTACAGAACTGACAGCGTGGGAGAATGTGCAGTTGAAGAATTCGCTGACCGGATTTAAATCTAAGAAAGAAATCAAGGCTTGGTTTGAACAGTTCGGCATTGCCGATAAATGGGATACGCCAATAGCTAAAATGTCTTTCGGACAACAGCAGCGTGTTGCGTTGGTCCGCGCCCTTTGCCAACCTTTTGATTTTATTTTTCTGGATGAACCTATCAGCCATCTGGATGAGGAGAATGGACGGATTATGTCCCGGATATTGGTGGAGGAAGCGGATAGACAGGGGGCAGGTATCATTGTGACCTCTATCGGCAAGCATTTGGAGTTGAACTACACAAAAACGTTGAAGCTATGAGGTTGGTCTGGAAATTATTACGTCAGCATATCAGCTTTTCACAATTGGCGGGTTTTTTCTTTGCCAATCTGTGCGGTATGGTCATTGTGTTGCTGAGTGTTCAGTTTTATAAAGATGTGTTGCCGGTTTTTACAGAAGGTGACAGTTTCATGAAGAAAGACTATGTGATAGTAAGCAAGAAAGTGAGCACATTGGGTTCTTTTGTCGGTAAAAGCAAGACTTTTTCCGAACAAGACATTGCTGAAATCAGCGAACAGCCGTTTACCAAAGGGGTAGGGGCTTTTATCCCTTCCCAATTTAAAGTGTCGGCAGGCATGGGGATGGAGAACGTGGGATTGCACATGTCTACAGCCATGTTCTTTGAGTCTGTTCCCGATGAGTATGTGGATGTGAACCTGGATAAATGGGAGTTTGATGAATATGAACGGGTCGTTCCTATTATCATCCCCCGTAATTATCTGAATCTGTATAACTTCGGTTTTGCACAAAGCCGGAGCCTGCCGCAATTGTCGGAAGGGGTGATGGGTATGGTTAATTTGGATATACGTATTACCGGTGTGGGGCGTACGGAAAACTTTAAAGGAAAAATAGTTGGTTTCTCTAATCGTCTGAATACGATTCTTGTTCCGGAAACATTTATGACGTGGGCCAACAATGAGTTTGCCCCGGGGCAGAAAAGCGAACCGTCACGACTGATTGTTGAAGTGAACAATCCTACGGACGACCGTATTGCCAGATTCTTTAAAGACAAGGGATATGATACGGAAGATGACAAGTTGGATGCGGGAAAGACTACCTGGTTCTTGAAAGTGATTATAGGAATTGTGCTTTCTGTAGGTTTGCTTATCAGTGTGCTCTCTTTCTATATTTTGATGCTCAGTATTTATTTGTTACTGCAAAAGAATACATCCAAGTTAGAGAATCTGTTATTGATAGGTTACAGTCCGGCTAAGGTGGCGCTCCCTTATCAAATGCTGACATTGGCACTCAATGCTGTGGTGCTGTTTTTATCAGTGGGAATTGTGATTTATGTGCGGAGTAACTATATGGATATGATAGGAAAGTTATTCCCACAATTGGAAGAAGGAAATTTAGGACCGGCCTTGGTTATAGGTGTTTTGCTTTTTGTGGGTGTATCCTTATTTAATATAGTAGCGGTACGTCGTAAAGTGGCATCTATATGGATGCATAAAGGTTGATAATAGTTATGGTATCTCAGACAGAATTTACGCTTCGTCCCCGTACCAGGGGATTTCACCTGATTACTGATGAAGTGGTACGCAATTTGCCGCCACTTCCCCAAACAGGTTTGCTTTATTTGTTCATCAAACATACTAGTGCGGCATTAAGTATCAATGAAAATGCCGATCCGGATGTCCGTACGGATATGGAATCTATTTTTAATCATTTGATAAAGGAACGTGAGCCTTATTACGAACATACTTTAGAAGGTTGGGATGACATGCCTGCTCATGCAAAAGCAACAATTATAGGCGTCAGCCTCACTATTCCTATTACAGAAGGTCGGTTGAATATGGGTATTTGGCAGGGAATTTACCTTTGTGAGTTCCGCAACCATGGAGGTGGTCGTAAAATTGTAGCTACTGTAATGGGGGAATAACTTTTTCAGATGTTCATCCGGGTTATTATTTATTTAAAAAAATAGATTAATTCCACTTTAATCAGAACTCTTTTTTTAACTTTGTACCAATTCTTGAAAACAGATGAAAATTCATTTGAAAACAAGAAGGAACATATATAATTAAGAGCGTTTAAAATATTACCTTGTCTTAGAAAATCCCCAATTTTCAAAGCTGCACAAGTGTAATACAACAAGCGCTCACGTCTTGTGTTTATACTCCTTAACAGGATTAGTATATTCATAAAGACGTGGGACACTGTTGTTATTATTTGTGCAGCTGGTATGGGGATACCTCTAAGGCAGATAAAATATTAAGCAGGTCCCACGTCTCTTTTTTATGTCTGTACCATAAAAATGAACGGATAAAACTAGCCTGAGTGATGAAAATTATTGTTTGGAATTCGCAGGATAAATGTGTGGCTGATTATCATAAATTGATAAGAGGCTGCGATGTGTTGTGCCTGTTGGATTGCGGGCAATGGACGGTTCCGGTGTATGCACTTCAGATACAGAATGGTCTGTTTCACTGGAAAGATGAGCATGAAGGCCTTTCCTATGATATATTTTATTGCTTGGAGAAGGTGGCGTTTATATGTCGGGATGGTTTGTACAGCGGAGAATCTGTTCTATATAGCATTCATTCCAATATAGGATCTTTGGTAGGTATTCGTTTGCAGGATGATTTTTGGCTGTTTGCCAACCATGAGTCTAATCGGAGCAATGCCTGTCATATAGGTGAGTTTTATTTGCGTGAAATCTCAGATCGTTTCAGAAAGGCAGCTTTTGTAGCCGATTTTAAGGAAAAGTCTTATTCTTGGGCACAGGAAACGATAGGTAGATTATATTGTATCGCTCCTCCCAAAGGATACCATCCGCATACCATCAATTATTTATTTACCATTCATGTGGCCTGTACGGATTTCTATTTGTTGGAAGGCTATAGTAGGGCTTCCAATCAGCCTACTTTCTTTAAATTGGAAATTTAATATGTTTCGGATTATAATTTTTCACTTTTTCCTTTGATAATAAAAGAATTAGTGTATATTTGCGCATGAACAGTAACATTTTATAAGGAATTTACGTTATGGGCAGAGAACTTATATTTGACCGGTTTTCGCAGCAGGCTCTCCAGACCTTGCACCGGTATCGTGCCGTTATGTTCAGTCCTACGATGCTCATGTCTTTGGTTGTTTACCTATGATTTTTTTATCCTTAATTCTTACACATTAACATGAGTTTACTATGGACAACAGACCGACTATCGCTGAAGTACAAGAATGGGTACTGAAGCTTTATAACACGTGTGAACAAACCATCACTAGTGAGGAACGTAAAGAACAGCATAAATATGCCGTTATGGTACAACGGCCACAGGACAAAAAGTTCCTGGTGAAGATGCTGGACGAATCTTCTCAAATTCGTGATCGTAAGAAATTGGCAGAACGTATCAAGAAGCTGATAGACCGTTATGGTGTACCTGAGTTCTTGAATAAGCGTGATGCTTTCCTTTTTAAAATGTACCAGGCTTTTGGCCACCATTTTGATTTTATTGCCATACCAATCATAAAGAAGCGCCTTCGTATGGATACTTCTAAAGTGATTCTGGATGAGGCGCGTCCTAAATTAACAGCCCATCTGGCTGCCCGTTTTAAGCAAAAGATTGGTCAGAATGTAAATTTGCTGGGTGAGGTCGTATTAGGAAACGGAGAAGCAGACCATCGTTATTTCCATTATTTAGAAGCTTTGGAGGCTCCCGATATCAATTATATCTCCGTGAAAATATCGGGTATCTACGCACAGACCCATGCGCTGAATTATGAAGAAAGTTTTCCGGAACTGGTGAAACGTATGTGTGCGCTATATCAGAAAGCGATTGACTTTCCTTACGTAGATGAGAATGGTGTAAAACGTTCCAAGTTTGTCAATTTGGATATGGAGGAGTATAAAGATGCTCACTTTACATTGCGCTTGTTTAAAGAAGTGTTGAGCAGACCGGAATTTAAAAACTATTCGGCAGGTATTGTTGTACAGGCTTATCTGCCCGATGCGTATGAATTTCAGACTGAATTGTTGGACTTTGCCAAAGCGCGTATGGCTGATGGCGGTGCGCCATTGAAAATGCGGTTGGTAAAAGGTTGTAATCTGGAAATGGAAACGGTTATCTCTTCTCTTCGTGGCTGGCCTAATCCAGTGAGGACATCGAAAACAGAAGTCGATGCCAATTATTTGCATATTCTGGAACGGGCTTTGTTACCGGAGAATGCAAAAGCCTTGCATGTGGGGGTCGCTTCTCATAATTTGTTCACTATTGCATACGCCTATCTGTTGAGTCGGAAGCTGGGAAGCGCGGAGTACATGACTTTTGAGATGTTGGAAGGTATGGCTGATCATGTATGGCGTGCCCAATCCCAATTGGGAAATCATGTGATTTTATATGCACCGGTGGTAAAAGATGAGCATTTCCTGAATGCAGTATCTTACTTGGTCCGTCGTATGGATGAAAATACGGCTCCGGACAACTTTCTGACCCATTCGTTCAATTTGAAGCCGGGTACGGATACTTGGCGTTTCTTGCAGAACCAGTTTGAGGAAGCTTATAAGATGAAAGATGTTATTACGCATATTCCTACCCGTACACAAAACCGCTTGCATCGTTATACTCCCGTTCCACCAGCTGATGTAATGAAGAATGAACCTGATACTGATTTTGATTTGGCTCAGAACCAGGAGTGGGTTCGGAATATTTTTGCGAAGTGGAAGAAGTCACCGGCGGATTCACCTGAAATCATTCCTTTGCAGATAGGAGCTGAAACGGTGGTTTGTGAGAAGCGTCATAAATATATGGACCGTTGTCAGGATGATGAAGTTTGTGTATGTGAAATGTCACAAGCTGATGCCGGACAGGTGATGAAAATTTTGGAAATAGCCGAAAAAGATCCTGCCGGATGGAGAAAGACCACATTGCAGGAACGGCATAAAATAATGTATGAAGCTGCCAACAGACTGGGTGAGATGCGTGGTGATTTGATAGGTTGTATGTGTGCTGTGACAGGGAAGACAGTGGTGGAAGGCGATGTGGAGGTATCGGAGGGGATCGATTATGCTCGTTTTTATACCACTAGCATGAAGCAGTTTGCGGAATTGCCGGATGTGGATATTGCTCCTAAAGGGACTATTTTGGTTATTTCTCCGTGGAACTTTCCGTGTGCCATACCTATTGGTGGTATTGTGGCAGGACTGGCAGGAGGAAATACTGTGATTCTGAAACCGGCTACTGTTGCCGCTCCTGTGGCATGGTTGTTTGCCAAGGCATTTTGGGATGCAGGTGTGCCTAAAGAGGCTTTGCAGGTTATCATTACAGACCGTGAGGCATTAAAGGTATTGACTACTGCTCCGGCTGTCAAACATATTATTCTGACAGGAGGGACAGACACTGCCCAAAATATTGCACGCAGTAATCCGGCTACTCCATTGTCGGCAGAAACCGGTGGTAAGAATGCAATTATCTTGACAGCTTCCGGTGACCGTGACCATGCTATTATGAATATTGTGGCTTCTGCTTTTGGCAATGCCGGTCAAAAATGTTCCGCATGTTCTTTATTGCTGGTAGAACGCTCGGTCTATGAGGACAAGAACTTTCAAGATAAGTTGAAAGATGCCGCAACTAGTATGAAGGTGGGTAGTGTATGGAATCCTGGGAATGTGGTAGGTCCGATGATTACCAATAAGAATGATAAATTATTGAAAGCTCTGGAACTGGAAAAAGGGGAGTCTTGGCTGGTTCCACCTCGTTTTCTTGATAAGCATAAATATGTATTGGCTCCTACAGTGAAGTGGGGGGTACGTCCCGGCAACTATTCATTCAGAACGGAATTGTTCGGTCCGATGCTGAGCGTGGTTTGCATTGAGAATTTGCAGCAAGGCATTGATTTGGTAAACAGTTTGGAATATGGTTTGACTTCGGGCTTACAGAGTCTGGATGAAGGCGAACAGAAATTGTGGAAAGATTCAATTATGGCAGGTAACCTTTACATCAATCGTGGTATAACGGGGGCCATTGTAAATCGTCAGCCGTTCGGTGGAATGAAATTGTCGGCTTTTGGTGGAGGTGTGAAGGCGGGTGGTCCTAACTATTGTGCTTGTTTTGTAAATATTGCAGATAAGCCAGGCAGTACCACCGACTATACACAAAGTTATGTGAAGGCATACGAGCAGGAATTTGCGCATGCTCGTGATGTCAATAATCTGTATGGCGAGCAAAATGCATTCCGCTATCTGCCTTTAAAGAATATGGTTTTGCGTCTTTTCCCGGGAGATAACAATGAAGATGCAAAGATGATTGCTTTGGCTGCCAGAATTTGTCATACTCCATTGAGTATTAGTTTTGAACCTGGTGATGACCGTACCGCTGCATTGGCTTCTTTGGGATGTCCTTTAAAAGAAGAAGCGTTGGCCGGATTCCTGAAATCAATGAAGAATTATGAACGTATCCGCACTTGTGGGGCTGATATTCCGATGGAAATGTACGAGGAAGCTGCACGTATTGATAAGTATATTGCTACAGCTAAACCGGTGAAAGACGGACGTGTGGAATTGATTCATTACATCAAGGAGCAAAGTATTTCATTTGAATATCATCGTTATGGTAGTATTCTGGAGGTGCTGCCGGTAGAATAACTGTTTATATTATCGGGCGGAAACATTCCGTCCGATAATTCTTTTCAGTGTCTTTATATTTTTATGGAGTGCTTTATTATTTCATCAATAAGGGCAAGAGTAAAGGCAGATAAATTTTTAAATCAATACGTAATTATTTTAAAACTTGTTGGACCTGATAGTCTATAAGTTTTAGAAGATATTCTAGTATTCCGACAATTTTTTATAACTCATATTTTTTAACAATGCATTAAAAAGCTTTGTTATAGGATTTTGGCATAGAAATAAAATGGTACAATAATTTGTCCTGTTACTTGGCGGAATGAATATTTTTTCGATCTTCCTTGTTTGTCGGATAAAGCAGATTTGTGTAAAAAACTTAGAAATAAGTAAGAAGGATAATATGGTGTAAAAGCAGTCCGGCATATGGATGAATATCTGTGCCGGACTACTTTTTTATATTGTGGCGGAAGAAATGGAACTTTTGATAAACCTTTCGGACACACGCTTGTTTATGATAAGTTCATGTTTTTGACATGAGTAACATAAATCTATTGCAAAGACTAATGAAAGAAAATAGACCTCCTTTTTTGCCGTTTTCGCAATCTTGCTTTAATTATTTTAAAGTAAGGGGCTTTATTGGATTTTCGGAATTGTGTATCAGAACATTTCATCCTGATTCACAAAGATATATATGTCCCTATTTGCCCGATGCGCATATCTTGGAGTTCCGGCTTCCGGCAGCGACTATAGAGTGTGTTATCAATAAACAAGGTATATGCATTGAGGCTATCATGTTTACCGATTAGTAAGTGCTTAATCTTCCTTTTTCATTTCTTAATAATTAAGCCAAAGCTTGAATGAAGAAAGTTTTTCTTCACTGATGGTGATTTGGGCTTTGTAAGGAGGAAGGACACTGACTACTATCTTGCCATTAAAATAAGGTTCGGCATGGTCTATGGAAGCAATGCTGATAATAATCTGACGGTTGGCGCGAAAGAACTGTTCTGGGTCCAACTGTTCCATTAATTTATTCAGAGACAGGTCGATTATGTGTTCTTGTCCTTTTTGGGTGACGGCAAAAGTTATTTTATTTTCAGAATAGAAATAGGCTATGTCCGTTACTTGAAGAGACCAGAAACGGTCGGCTCCATAAATAAGGAAGCGTGTACGGTAACGTCTTTCTTTATGTTGCAGGGTATCCAGCAATGTATCCAGATATTTTTGGGGGCGGGAGATTCCTTTGTTTTGTAAAGTTTCGTATTTGATGATGGCATCGAGCAGACGTGTTTCGTCGATGGGTTTCAGTATATAATCTATGCTATTTACTGTAAATGCGCGGATGGCATATTGGTCGTAGGCAGTTGTAAAAATAATTATAGAGGAAGGATGCACGGCCGAAAGGAAATCGAATGCGTTTCCATCTGCCAATTGGATATCGAGGAAGATCAGGTCGGGTTGTGGATTATCTTTAAACCAAGCCACAGCTTCGTCCACACTGCCTGGTATAATGGTCAGTGTCCATTGCGGGCGCAGACGGGTAATCATGGAATGTAACAAACGTGCTGCTGGCACTTCATCTTCTATAATGATTGCGTTTAGTTTATTCATATGCTAAAGGTACTTTTACGGTAAACAAATTGTTTGCTTTAGTGACAATGATTCCTTCGCCGAGCAGTAGTTTGCAACGGTTGGAAAGATTATTCAATCCTACTCCCGAAGAGGTGTCATTACTCTTTTTAGGTTGGATAGGGTTACTTACTGTCAGGTAATAATTTTCAATTTCTATATTAATTTGCATAGGCTTGTTTGAGGTGATGGAATTATGCTTGATGACATTTTCTACCAGCAGTTGCAAAGTTAGTGGCGGGAGCATGGCTTCAGGATAGTCTTCGGGAAGATGACATTTGTAACTGATGCAATTTCCTAATCGGACTTCGTGAAGAAAGAGGTAGGATTTCATAAATTCCAATTCTTCGCTTAAAGGTACCAAGACTTTATCTTGACTTTGAAGGACATAGCGGTAAACGCTGGACAGATGTTTAGTGAAGCGGACTGCATTGGCGGGATTGTATTCTATTTCTGCAATCAGCGTGTTAAGACTGTTGAACAGAAAGTGTGGATTGAGTTGGTTTTGCAGGGCGGTGTAACGGGCTGTGTTATTTTCTTTTTGAAGTTCGGCAGCTTCTTGTTGCAGTTTTAATGTGTTCTGAATAGAACGGTTAGATAAAAGTAGTCCTACAATAACTAACTCCACCAACCATACCAGAAAGAGGATGCGCCAGCCGCCATTTGGGAAAATAAATATGTTGTAGGAACCTACCAGAAGTTTTCCGACAATCAATAAACTATAATTCAAAAGAAAGAACAGAAGAGTTACGGCTATATAAATGGTAATAATTTTCCAACGTTTGCGGATATTCAATGCATATTGACTGTTTAGCCAGGAACTGAGCCGCAACGTTGAGTAGCCAAGAATATTGAAGGCTGTGATGAAGAAGATAAAAGCACCTTTGGAAAATAGCATATCTGCCACATGGGGTGACAAATCGGAATAATTGGCTAGAAGAAGATAGGAAAATGCTCCTAGTCCGGAGAATAAAAGGCCATATAATGTAACATTCCATTTCATGTGAACAAAGCTACAATATTTTACAGAATAATCATAGACTGGAGAGGTGTTAAATTAATATTTTCCATTCACTATAGGTACGGATAAATTCCGTTCCTTGGTGAATGGAAGAATATGCTTTTCATGATGGTTGGTTTTATCTAATATTTGTTTAAAGCTTTCAGCAATGCGGAATAGTGTCCTTGTGCAGAAACTTTGGCTTGTACATAGTTGGTTTGTGAAATCTGCCGATAGTTTTGTGCCTCTATCATTTCCACTATTGATACTTTCCCTTCTGTATATCTTTCCAATGCCATTTGTTCGTTTTTGCGGGCTTTTTCCAATGAGTTTCTAGTTAATTGTACTTGTTCCATTGCTTGAGACAAGGATACACGGGCTGTCTGCACTTCCAGATTTACATGGTCACTTACTTGGTGCAGATTATCAGTCGCGGCACCGATCTGGAAAGAGGCTGCCCGTTTTTCGTTGCGTCGTTTCCCCCATTCAAAAATAGGTACAGATAACTTAGCATAAACGGCATAGTTGGGATCAAGGTCGGATTTAAAGTTATATCCTGGTGAAGAGTAACTTCCTTCTATGCCGACATACAGTTGCGGTTTATATTTTGAGTCAGTCAGTTTCTTTGAGCTTTCGGCTATGCCTATTTGGTCGTATGCTATTTTTAGTTCCGGTCGGTTAGAACCGTCTTGCTTCCATAACTGCTCATTCATTACGATGGAAGGAATGGTATCTTCCACTTCCGTTATTTCATGAAGTGCCGTGCCAATCAGTGAATTAAGTGCCATTCTTCCTGTTTCCAAACTGCTTTTTGCTTGGAGCAATTGGTATTCGGCTTCATTTAGTTTTACTTCTGCCATAAGTAAGTCTTGCGGGTCAACTAGTCCTGCTTCGACTCGCTCACGGATAGTTTTGGTGAGTGAGGCGATAGAGTTTCGATAGTCGGTAGCAACTTGCAGAAGTTCGGCACGGGCTACGGTATTCCAGTATTGCATATCGGTTTGGTAGCACAGGGCGGAACGAAAGTATTCCGCCTGATGTGCTGCCAGACTATGTTGATGTTTTGCCATCCGGATGGTTTCCAGCAGACGCCCGCCTGTATAGACCGGCTGTAATAGGGTAAGTGAGGCACCATATTTCATGTCCTTGCCTTCGAACGTCAGTGGGTTTTGCATACTGGGCAAGTCCAGAGTGAGCTGGATGGGGTTGCCGGTATATTGAAAGTTGGCGTCACCCGAAAGTTTGGGACGCAAATCTTTTCGGGCGGCTTTTTCCAGTTCGATACTTGCAGAGATGTGTTTATCCGCCGCCTTCAGGTCGTGGTTGTATTCCACAGCCATCGACCTGTACTTTTCCAATAAATCACTTTGTTGGGAGAAAGTAGCGGACGGAACACTAAAAATAAAGATAAACAGTATATTAATTCTTTTCATAGGATGCATATTTAGAATTACTCTTAATTTTATAAAACATGGCATATAATGCCGGGGTTACGAATAACGTTAGCAATGTGGCAAACGTCAGTCCGAAAATAATAGTGGCTGCCATACCGCCGAATGCTATATCGAACAATAACGGAACCATTCCTAAAATAGTAGTGGTCGCTGCCATAAGTACAGGTCTTGTTCTTGACACTGTAGCTTCTATGATGGCGGTATAAGGTGCGATTCCATTTCGGCGCTGTATATTTATTTCATCCAGTAACACAATCACATTTTTAATAATCATACCTAATAATCCCAGCCATCCGGCGATGGGGAAGAAGCCGAAATCGAATCCGGTGAGCAGCATACCTATGGCAACCCCGATAAGGGAAAGGGGAAGGATACACAGGATAATGACCGGTTGTCTGAAGTTACCGAATAATGCTACAAGAATTACAATGAGCATCAGAAAAGCCAAAGGAAAGAACTTGGCAATGGCCTGCATCGCTTCGCCTTGGTCTTTGTATTGGGCATCCCAGAAGAAGGTATATCCTTCGGGCAATTCTATTTCTTCTATCTCTTTTCGTATTTCTCCGTGTACTTCCGCCATGGTGTGTCCCGGTTTTACTCCACACATGGCTGCCATGGATAACTGACGGTTATAAGTACGTATTTGCGGAAATTCCCAAGTGGTTTCAATTTTTTCCGTTATTTGTGACAGAGGTGCCGAATGCTCCCCGTTCCAAACAGAGAAATCCCCTAAAGATCGCTCGTCTGTAATATGAACCCCTTCCGATTTTAGTAATACAGGTACTTTCTTTTCATTATCCCGATAAATTCCTACAGGAGTTCCATCACTGATAGACTTGACGGATTGCATCATTTGTGCTTTGGTGATACCTAGTGCTCCGGCTTTTACCGGATCGTAAACAGGGCGGATCATTAAACTCATGTTGCCCCATTCGTTGCGGGCGTCCGCTACTTTGGGATTGCGGCGCATGATTTCTATTGCTTTCCCTGCCAGTGAATCTAGTACAGCAGGATCCGGTCCTAGAAAACGGGCTTCGATGACGGCTTCTGTCAAAGGGCTAAGCTCGAATTTGTTCACTTTTATCAGGGGTTCGGGATATTTCTGGCGGATGGAGTCTTGCAGTAGCGCATGTAATTCCTTTGAATCTTTGGAGGTCTTGCATTTTACCAGTATTTGTGCATAATTGGATTGAGGACCGAAAGATACATTGGATAAATAATAGCGGGGTGGCGTGCGACCTATGTAGGTAGAAACCATTTCTGTTTCTTCGTGTCCGCGTATATAGTCTGCCAGACTGCTTGCCATGCGGTCTGTTTCGTTAATGTTTGTTCCTTCGGGCAGCCACATATCTACGGTAAAGTATTGTTTTTCCAGTGCGGGTACGAATACTTTAGGAATAAATTTGAAACTCCAGGCAGAGAGTATCAGCATAATGGCCAGTGAGCCGATGGTGACCGACCGGTGGCGGAGCACCCAATGTAAAGCATTGCGGAAACGGTTGTAATATTTTCCGTCGAACAGTGCCGCTTTCAGTTCCTCGGGACGTGGGCGGCGGACAAATTCCTGTATAAAGAAAGGTGTCTGTGTCAGTGCGAACACCCAGCTGAACATCAGGGATACTCCGATAACCACGACTAATGAGGATAACAGTTCACCTGTGATATGTGGTGAATAATAGATAGGAAGGAAAGTAAGAATAGCGATTACGGTTGCTGCCAACAAGGGCAGGGCGGTAGTCGAGCAAGCCTGCATGATGGCTACACGTTTCCGCATTCCACGCTCCATATTGATTAAAGCGGAGTCTGACACAACAATGGCATTGTCTACCAACATCCCCATGGCGATAATGATGGCGGCCAGTGACATTCGCTGGAGTGCGATGCCGCAAGCCATCATGACAATGAGAGTGGCGAAGATGGAAAAAATCAGTCCGCTACCTATCAGCGTGCCATTCTTGAACCCGATGAAAAATAATAGAATGGCTATAACAGTTAAAACGGAAATGATGAGATTCAAGACAAAGCCTTGATTGGCAACGGCTGATTCATATCCTTGATCGTAGATAGAGGTCAGTTCATATCCTTCAGGCATGGATTGGGATAATTCGTCAATGCGTTTTTTCACAGCTTCTGCCATATCCACTACATTTCCGGTGGGGACGGTGGAGATGGCAATACCTATGGCCGGATTACCGTCAATGCGCATCAGATTGCTGGCAGGTGTCTGATAACTTTCTTCTATTTGTGCAATGTCGGCAAGGCGGAAATGTTCACCGGAGCGTGATACGATAGTCAGGTTTCTTATATCATCTAATGAATAAAAATTTCCAGTGGATTCAATGCGCAGCCGATTTTGTCCGGCATCAATACCTCCGGCATCTACCACTTTGTTTTGTGCTTCGAAAGCGCGGGCTATATCCGAGGTCGTAATTCCGCTTTGTGCCATGACGGATGGGCTGACAGATACGTCAATGGTAGGTGTCTGTATTCCGTAGATTTCTATTTTAGCAACATCTTTTATTTTCAATAGTTCGTTTTTGATAATCTTGGCTTCGTCTTCCAGTTCCCGATAGGTATGGCTCTTTCCAGTCAGTCCATAGAAAACTCCCAATACATCTCCAAAATCATCGTTAACAACAGATGGACCTGCTCCGGCGGGGAGTTTGCTTTGTACATCATTTACTTTACGGCGTAATTTGTCCCAAAGTTGTTGCATTTCGTCTGCCCGGATTTCCTTTTTTACATAAACGGTTATTTTTGAAAGTCCTGTTCGGTTTTCTGTTTTCAGATAATAAAGTTCACCAAGAGATTGGATGGATTCTTCCAGAACATCTGTTACTTGAGATTGTACCTCGGAGGGGGATGCTCCGGGATACGGAGTCAGTACGAGTGCTTGTTTGATGGTAAAGGGGGCGTCTTCCAGTTTTCCCATTTTGATATAGGAGAACAGCCCACCGGCCAATATCAATACCAACAGCAAGATAGTGACTGCTTTCTTCTGTAGAAAATATTTTACGAGTTTCATGATTGTTTATTTCTGTGATATTATTCGTTTTCTACACTTATTTTCATTCCATCCGATAGGAAGCGGAGCCCACTGTTTGCTACAGTTTCATCAGGATACAAGCCTTCGGTGATAGATACATAACCGTTTGGCAATAGATCCCCTTTCTTTACTTTTCTCTTAGTTACTTGTTGGGTTTTGGAATTTACTACCCATAAATAATCTCCTTCTGTAGGGCGATGGCAAAGGGCTGTTTGAGGGATGGCTGCTCCTTGGGAAAGAGTTGAAACGGAAGGGGCATTTAGGCTTGCTTTACCAGACATACCTGCCAGTAATTTCCCTTCTTTATTGGGAAGTAGAGCGGTCAGCAGATAAGAGAGGTTATTGCGGGTAGTCCCTTTGGAAATTTCCATTATCTTAGCATTATATACTTTATCGGGTTGGGCGTCAAATCGTACTTGTATTGTATCTAGTGCTTGCGCTGCACGGGCAATGTCTTGAGTGACATAAATCTCCAGTTTAAGTTGGTCTATATCAATAAAAGAAATGATGGGCTGGGTTGCTTTCACATCTTGAAATTTCTCTATATATACTTCACCCACATAACCATTGAATGGAGCGATAAGGCGTGTGTCTTCCAGTTCATAGGAAGCTGTATTGAAAGTTGTTTTTGCAGTGATATAGTCTGCTTTTGCTTTTTCATAAGTACTTGCAGAAACATTTCCTTTGTCGTATAACTTTTGTATACGTTCGAATTCCGCTTTTGCCTGATGGTAGATTGCTTCGGCACGTTCTTTACGGATGCGGAAATCGCGCGGATCTATTTCGGCTATGATGCTGCCTTGTTGGTATCGGTTACCTGCGTATACATCGAAACGGTCGATGGGACCGCCTACTCGGAAAGATAACTCGGAAGTGCGAAAAGGTCGGGCAATAAAAGAGAATTCTTTGTCACCCTGATGTGAAACTGGAACAGCTTGTGTTGTTTTTACAATAAGGTCTTGTTTTTTATCATTGCCTTCGGCAGCACAGGAAGAAAGTAGTGCGGCAAGGCTTAATAATAGCATGGAATGTACGTTTATCTTCATATTTTGTCTTTTAAGTTTGAAACAAAAATAAAGATTGAAGGGAGAACAGATGGGGAAGAAAATGCTGAAGCCGGAAAAAGAAGACCGGAAAAAGGGAAAATGCATCCTGAATAATTTTATCTATGAAGTAAAAAAAGATTTATTCAGGCAACTTTTTATACAGAATAGCTGTTTTTATCAGTAAGATGATTAACTATAAACTCTAAAGAATAAAGCGTATGTATTTTATTTGGTACATTATTATCGGAATTATTGCTGGTTTTGTTGCCGGTAAGTTGATGAGAGGGGGAGGTTTCGGTCTCTTTATTAATTTATTGGTTGGTATTGTTGGTGGTGTCCTGGGCGGCTGGGTATTCAGTTTGTTTGGTATTGCAGCAACTGGTATTATTGGCAGTCTTGTTACCTCTATTGTGGGAGCTATATTATTGTTGTGGATTGTTTCTTTGCTCAAGAGGTCTGATATTTCTTGAATTATAAGAGTAAAAAAGAACCGTCCTGACGACACGCTTGCCGGGGGCGGTTCCTAACCAAACAAATCAAAAAATATAAGTATATTAACTAATTGCTTCCACCTCCTAAGGCACGGTAAAGCATGATATGCAGTTTACAAGATTCCACATTCAGAGCGATACGTTCCAATTCACAATCCAGGAAACGTTCATCGGCCGACAGTACATCCAGATAGCCTGCGAATCCTACTTTAAACATTTCATTTGCATTATAAATAGATCGATGATGGATACGGCTTTCTTCTTCTTTCAACTTTTTGCGCTGGTGCATTTGCGATGATGCAGTAATGAGGTTTAATACTTCTTCATAGGCTTTTAATACCGTATCGTGATATCCTAACAAAGCGATGCGTTGCTGGCTTTTCGCATCATTCCATAATGCACGTATAGTATTTTGTTTGAATATAGGTGCTGTGATACCTGCACCGAGATTGTAAACCAGGGATGCAGGAGCAGTAAACCATTTATCCAGATCAAATGCGTTAAAACCTCCGTTTCCTCCAATCACGATGGATGGGAAGAAAGCTTTTCGCGCTGCAGATACGTCGGATTTACTAGCTAATAACTCCAGTTCGGCAGCCTTTATATCCGGGCGATATTGCAAAAGTTGTGACGGGATTCCTGCATCTGTGGGAAACTCATAACTACATGCAGTTTCAAATGACACTCGTTTCACCTTGAAAGGCAGTCGTCCTAATAAGGTGGCGATGGCACGTTCCTTTTCACTTATTTGCTGTTCGTTTGCAAGCAGCATTTCTTCCAATTTAAGGCGTCGTGACCGGAATTGGTCTACAGAAAGTCGGGTTACTTCACCTTCTTTCATCAGTTCATCGGTTAAATTATAAGCATCTCTGGCTGTTAGGATGGCTTCGCGTAGCACATATCGCTGTTTATCCAGTCCTATTAATTCAAAATAGTGTGTACCTACTTCTGATATCAATAAGGTGCGTGCCAGACGCATAGCTTCTACAGACTGCATCCAGCGGGATACGGCCGATCGTTTTTTATCGGTTAGCTTACCCCATATGTCAGCTTCCCATTGAAAATTGAGTCCTAGGTTGAAATTCCGGTAGGGATCTGGAATATGTTTGTCTTTTTCTAAATCGGGAGTGTTGGTGGTGCTGTTACCAACTCCGTCCATAGTGTACTCGCCAAAACGTTGTACTCCACCATCAATGCCTAATGAAAGATCGGGCAGCAGCGCTCCTTTTCCTACTCGAACTTGTGAACGGGCAATGGATATCCGTTCTATAGTTTGAAGGAATGAATGATTGTTATTTAACGCTTCGGCTATATAACTTTGCAATAACGTATCTGGAAAAAATGTTTTCCATGACATGGAAGAGATAGTAGTGCTGTCCGTTTCCCTATCCATATAGAACTCGGGTAACTCTATCTTTTCTGTCGGAGTAAGGGAAGGGGCTTTGCAACTTACCATAATCAGACAGAAAGCTCCTATTATTAAACCTGTTTTGTTTATATTGTTATTTTTCATCTTCTTCATCATAGCTGACTTTATTACGGTTAAGATGTGCAGACCAACTCTCGAAAACAAGGTAAAGTCCAGGTACAAGGAAGATTCCTACGAATGTACCGATAAACATACCTCCGGCGGCAGCTGTTCCGATGGAACGGTTGCCCAAAGCACCGGCTCCGCTTGCCATTACCAACGGGATTAGTCCGCATATAAATGCAAAGGATGTCATCAGGATGGGGCGCAGACGGCTTACGGAACCTCTAACGGCAGCATCAAAGATGCTCATTCCCTGTTTGCGGTACTGGTTGGCCATTTCCACAATAAGAATGGCATTTTTGCCTAGCAGACCAATCAACATTACCAAGGCTACCTGGGCATAAATATTATTTTCCAAGCCTGCCAGTTGCAGGAAAAAATAAGAACCGAAGATACCTGCCGGCAATGAAAGTATGACGGGAAAAGGCAGTAACAGACTCTCGTATTGTGCTGCCAGCAACAAATAAACAAACAGCAGGCAGATACCGAAAATAAGAACGGTTTGTCCACCCGAATCTTTCTCTTCACGAGTAACTCCTGACCATTCTATATCATAACCGCGAGGTAATGTCTCTTTGGCAATTTGTTCCACTGCTTCGATAACCTCTCCTGAACTGACTCCTTCGGCAGGTTCACCTGTAATCAAGGCCGAGGTGAACATATTGTAGCGTGTAATCTGGTTAGGACCGAATATACGGTCCATCGTCATAAAGTTAGAGTAGGGTACCATATTCCCGTCCTTGTTCTTGGCATAGAACTTATACAGATCTTCAGGATTCATACGATACTCTGGAGAAGCCTGTAACATCACCTTATACATTTGTCCGAAACGAATAAAGTTGGATGAGTAGAAACTGCCGATATAGGATTGGAGTGTTTCCATGGATTCATTTAGATTTACTCCTAATTTAGCTGCTTTAGCAATATCCACTTTCAGCAGATATTGTGGAAAATTAGGATTGAATCCTGAGGTTGCTCCCACAATGCGCGGATCTTCATTCAGTTTTTCTACTAATGTATTGGCAACATCGGCAAATTCTGCAAAGCTGCCTGCTGTTTTATCTTGTAAACGAAGTTCGAAGCCGCTGGCATTACCGAATCCCGGAACTGTAGGAGGCAGGAAGAACTGAATATCCGCATCTTTGATATGCGAGGTGCGGTCTTTGTATATCTCTATAAGTTCGGCTGCTGTTTGATCGCGTTCACTCCACGGGGTGAGATTAATCATACCCATACCGAAATTGGCACCTTCCGTTTCAGTCATCAAACTATAACCTGCTAATGTGGAGATGCTTTCAATTTCTTTGAAAGGAAGCAATGCAGCTTGTACAGCGTTCAAGGCTTTTTCGCTGCGTTCCAATGTTGCTCCCGGAGGCGCATCTACATTGACATAAATCATACCTTGGTCTTCATTGGGAATAAAGCCTGAAGGAAGTACCTGGCTCATGCCGAAAGTGGCAAGGAAGAAAATAATCAGTGTGGCATAAGTGATTATTTTCCGGCTCAAATACTTGTGTAATCCGATATTGTATTTCTTTTCAAAGCGGTCGTACCGGCGGTTGAAAAAAATAAAGAAACGACGTAGCCATCCTGCTTTTTTCTTCTTTTTTCCATCAGCGGGTTTCAGTAACAAAGCACATAGGGCAGGCGAGAGGGTCAATGCGTTTATTCCTGAGATAACAATGGCTACCGCCAGTGTCAATGAGAATTGCCGATAGAAAATACCTACAGTTCCCTGCATGAAGCCCACCGGAACAAAGACTGCCGACATGACTAGCGTGATGGCAATAATGGCTCCACCGATTTCATTAATAGCTGCTACAGATGCTTTATAAGGAGAGAGTTTCTCATGATGCATCTTTACATGGACAGCCTCTACGACGACTATTGCGTTGTCTACTACAATACCTATTGCGAGCACAAGGGCGAATAAGGTCAACATATTTATGGAGAAGCCCAGCATTTCCATAAAAAAGAATGTACCGACCAATGAAACTGGTACGGCGATAGCCGGAATTAAGGTGGAACGGAAATCTTGTAAAAATATATACACCACAATAAATACCAGTATGAATGCTTCGAGCAGTGTCTTCAGCACTGACTGTATGGAGGCGTCAAGAAAGCGTGATACGTCATAGGAGATATTGTAATCCATGCCAGGCGCAAAACTGCTTTCTTTGATTTCTGCCATTTTGGTTTTAATATTTTGGATGACTTCCCTTGCATTGGAGCCGGGGCGTTGTTTGATCATAATAGATGCCGATGGCCTTCCGTCGGTCATAGAGGTCATGTTATAATCTTCAGAATCGAATTCAATAGTGGCAACGTCTTTCAGACGTAGCAGTGAACCATCGGGAAGAGCTTTCAATACAATCTCTCCATATTCTTCTGCTGTGCTGAACTTTCCGGTATATTGTAATACATATTGCAGTTGTTGGGGTAATTTGTCTGAACTGATACCTGTCTTGCCGGGTGCTGCTTCTATGTTTTGATTACGGATGGCTTCAGTTACATCTTGAGGTACCATGTTGTAGGCGGCCAGCCGATTAGGATTCAACCATACACGCATGGCATAATCACGGCTACCCATGATTTCTACCAAGCCTACACCGTCAATACGTTTTAATTCGCGCAAAATATTGATATCGGCAAAGTTATAAACAAACTTTTCGGTATGTGCACTGTCCGTACTCATGATGTTCAAGTACATCAACATACTGTTTACTTCTTTTTCTGTAATAACTCCGGCACGGATTACTTCTTCAGGCAATTCGTCTAGTACGGTAGTCACACGGTTCTGTACATTTACGGCAGCTACGTCCGGATCGGTTCCCACTTTAAAATAGATAGTAGTAAGGGACATACCGTCGTTGGTACAAACAGTGGTCATGTAGGTCATGCCGGGTACTCCGTTGATGGCACGCTCTAACGGGGTGGCGACTGTTTTAGACATCACATCGGCACTAGCCCCGGTGTATCGGGCGGTTACCGTTACAGATGGGGGTACGATATCGGGAAACTGAGTGATGGGCAGTGTCAAAATAGACAGTACGCCCAAGCAGACGATAATGACGGAGATTACTCCTGAAAGTATCGGTCTTTTTATAAATAGCTTAAACATAAACTGTCCGTTTTATTTTACGATAGGTTGTTTTAATTCAACTTCTTTTCTGATTGCTTCCATATCAATGGTATCAGTCTTGATGGTAATGCCATCTTTCATCATTTGCACTCCCTCGTATACGATGGCAGTGTTAGGAGAGAAGTCTTGTGTCACATAGTAATTATTATAGCGTTCCAGCGGTTGGAAGCTGCGTACTTTTACTACACTGGCACTATCAACGGTATATACATAGGTGAAATCTTGAATTTCGAATGTTGATTTCTGGGGAACTAGGCAGATGTTGTCCATTTGGGTCATCATACGTACTTTTCCAGTCACTCCATGTTTCAGCAGTCCGTCCGGGTTCGGAAAACGGACACGGAAGGCAATGGAGCCGGTTCCTCGTTCAAAGTCACCTTCTACTGTTTCTAATGTGCCTTTGTGGGAGTAGATGGAACCGTCTGACAAAATCAGTTCCACATTATTTTCTTCGTGCTGTTTTTGTCCGCTAAGTTGTTGGCGCTTGTATTCCAGATACTCGCTTTCGTTCACTTTATAGTAAGCAAAGATCTCGGAAATATCACTTACGGTAGTCAGTAAGCTTTGCGGATTTACCAGACTTCCCGTCTTATAAGGAATACGGTCTATGTAGCCGTCAAAAGGGGCAGTGATAGTAGTGTAAGAATAATCCATCTGTGAACGTTGCATTTGTGCTTTTGCCTGTTCCACTTTCATTTGGGCTACTTCTTTTTCTTTATTGGCTTGGTCGAGTCGGATTTTTGATAAGATTTGTTTGTCAACCAGCCGGCCTATTCTTTCGGCTTCATAATTTGCCATTTCATATTGTGCCTGTGCTTGTTTGTAATTGGCTTGCGCCTCTTTTACCGTTTCGCTATATTGGTCGGAACTGAGTTGGAATAGGGGCTGTCCTTTTTTGACTTTCTGTCCTTCGTCTACATATATTTGTTGAACAAATCCTTCCACTTTGGGCTTAATTTCTACAAACTGTATAGCTTGCACATCAGCTACATATGAGCGTGGAAACTCAATGGTTGTGGGGTGAAGAATGGTGATGGGAATGAATTCTTTGTGATGTTCCTGCTTGTTGTCCGATTGACCACAAGAGCATAGCAATCCTGTGCATGTACACAGGACCGCAATTTTCTGAAAATTACTCTTCATGAAATTACGAATACAATTTAAAAAGATTAATAATTGAGTTTGAGTAAATAAAAGATCCGGCTTGCATTCAAATCTTTCAGAATACAAGGCCAATATGTATGAATATGCTTTAATGTGACATATTAAATGCGGTACACACAAAAGATAATGTGATGATGTACCACTTTCCCCGGATTTTCACTGACAGGTGTGTAACTTTGTACCGGAACTTGGGGAATAGCAAAAAGATTGACCAGCATGTCGATAGTGCAGGGTAAAAAACGACTGTTTGGCAGTTGTGCACGTCCCGACTGGAAATAATAAGTTTCTTCTCCTCTGTTTTCTTCATTGTTGTCAGAAGGCAGGGTGGGTTGTTCCATCGTTTCTACCATAGCCAGATTGGCATCAATCAGTGGAGCGCATACATCAAATTGTACGAGTAATAACATAATTACGCATACTATTCTTACCACATATTTTTTGATACCGTTGAACATGAAAGATACTTTGTTTGTCAATTCGTTTGCAAATTTAATATAATTGAACACTGTTTTCAAACTAATCATCCAAAATTAGTGAGTTTTAATATATCCTTTCTCTTTTTTGGAACTACTATCCTTTATACTGACTGAAATCTGTTATTTTTGTACTCAGTATTTTAAATAATCAGATAATATTACTTATGTTACAACCCGAATTGAAATTTCGTCGAGATAAAATACGCTATTTAATGGCTCAACAAGGCATTGATGCTGCCCTGATAGCTTGTAATGTAAATTTGCTTTATACGTATGGTGAGATAGTGAACGGCTATCTTTATTTACCGCTTCATTCACCGGCACTTCTCTTTGTAAAACGTCCTAATAATATTGTGGGAGAATTTGTATTCCCTATTCGTAAACCTGAGCAGATAGTGGACTTGTTAAAAGAAAATGGTATACCTGTAGCTTCAAAGATAATGTTGGAAGGCGGGGAACTGCCTTATGCGGACTATATGCGTCTTGCATCTCTTTTTCCTGAATCGGAGGTAGTGGATGGAACTGCTATTATTCGTGAAGCGCGTAGCGTAAAGACTCCGCTGGAGATTGAACTTTTTCGTCGGTCGGCTGCTTTACATGCTCGAGCATATAGTAAGATTCCCGATGTATACCATCCGGGGATGACTGATCGTGAACTATCTGTTGAGGTGGAACGCCTGATGCGACTGGAAGGTTGTCTGGGAATATTCAGAGTATTTGGTCAGAGTATGGAGATATTTATGGGAAGTGTGTTGGCCGGAGATAATGCAGCTACTCCTTCGCCTTATGATTTTGCCTTAGGTGGTAAGGGATTGGACCCGTCTTTGCCCGGAGGAATGAATGGAACTTTGTTGAAAGAGGGGTATAGTGTAATGGTGGATATAGGGGGAAACTTTTACGGATATATGTGCGATATGAGTCGTGTGTTCTCCATTGGAAAATTAAATGATGAGGCTTATGCAGCTCATCAAGTCTGTCTTGAAGTGCAGGATAAGGTTGCCTCTATGACGGCGCCTGGTGTGGTGTGCGAGGATCTTTATAATGCGGCCATTGAGATCGTGACGAAAGCCGGATTTGCCGATCGTTTTATGGGGGTGTCCCAACAGGCACGTTTTATAGGACACGGCATCGGGTTGGAAATCAATGAGGCACCAGTGTTGGCTCCGCGTATCCGGAGGGAGTTGGAAGAGGGAATGGTGTTTGCCCTTGAACCTAAAATCGTATTGCCGGGAGTAGGACCGGTCGGCATTGAAAATTCTTGGGTAGTTACAGAAAACGGAGCCGGCAAACTGACCATTTGTAATGAGGAGATTATAGAGCTTTGATTCCTTGGATGTAAATATTGAAGCGGAAATATCAAAAAAACGAAAAATTTTATGGTTCTTGTTCTAGTGTCATTGGGGGCAAAGTGAAGAACTTGAATATAAAAAAGATCCCGAAACTTTTAGTTTCGGGATCTTACATGGTTTGAAGTATATTTTTTATTCCCACTCAATGGTCGCATTGGGTTTGGGCGACAGGTCATAGCATACGCGGTTCACATTCTTTACTTCTTTTAGAATACGGTCGGTAATTTTCATCAGAATGGACCAGTCTATCGGTTCGATAGTAGCTGTCATAGCATCTACGGTGTTGACAGCTCGGATAATAACAGGCCAGTCAAATGAACGGGCATTGTCACGCACGCCTACTGATTTGAAATCGGGTACTACGGTGAAATATTGCCATACTTTCTTGTCCAAGCCTGCCAGTTGGAATTCTTCACGCAAGATGGCGTCCGATTCGCGAACAGCTTCCAAGCGGTCACGAGTGATAGCCCCCAAACAGCGCACTCCCAAACCAGGACCAGGGAACGGCTGACGGTAGACCATGTCGTATGGTAAACCAAGTTCCACTCCGCAGGCACGGACTTCGTCTTTGAACAACTGGCGTAAAGGTTCTACTAATTCAAACTGTAAATCCTCGGGTAAGCCACCTACATTGTGATGGGATTTAACCATTTTGGCTGTTTTAGTACCACTTTCTACGATATCAGGATAAATTGTACCTTGTCCCAAAAAGTCGATTCCATTTAGCTTACGGGCTTCCTCTTCGAACACACGAATAAATTCACCACCGATAATCTTGCGTTTCTGCTCCGGATCAGTTACATTTTCCAGTTTACTCAGGAAACGGTCTGTAGCATCCACGTAAATCAAATTAGCGTTCAACTGATTTTTGAAAACTTCAATTACTGCTTCCGATTCACCTTTGCGCATTAATCCATGGTTCACATGTACGCAGACCAGATTATTGCCGATGGCTTTCAGCAACAGAGCTGCTACTACAGAACTGTCTACACCTCCGGAAAGTGCCAATAATACTTTCTTGTCGCCTACCTGGCGGCGGATCAATTCAATCTGGTCATTGACAAAGTTTGTCATATTCCAGTTAGCCTCTGCCTTGCAGGTATCAAAAACAAACGATTGTACAGCATTCTTTATTGCTTCCACATCATCCGTCAGTTGGGGAAGCTTCACTTCGCAACATGCTTTGTCATGACCGGCAGCCATTACGGGGATCCCTGCTTTGTAAATCTCGGGAAGCACGTCAATATCCACTCCGTCAATTACATGGTTGGGACCGCCATTGATAATGACACCCTTTACATTGGGCAATGCTGTCAGCTCGGCGGCTGTGATATCGTGCGGGTAAATTTCACTATATACACCCAAAGCACGAATGGCTCTGGCAAGCACGGTGTTTTCGGTGCTTCCCAAATCCAAGATAACAATCATATCTTGTTTCATTCCGTTATGTTGTTTTTAAGTTATTAGTTGGTTGTCTATTATTCCCACTCAATTGTGGCAGGCGGTTTGGACGAGATATCATAGCATACGCGGTTTACACCTTTTACTTTATTGATTATGTCGTTTGAAACCTTAG
Source organism: Phocaeicola sp. RTP21359st1_B8_RTP21360_211022 (assembly GCF_040911965.1). Classification (NCBI taxonomy): domain Bacteria; kingdom Pseudomonadati; phylum Bacteroidota; class Bacteroidia; order Bacteroidales; family Bacteroidaceae; genus Phocaeicola; species Phocaeicola sp. RTP21359st1_B8_RTP21360_211022. Next base: position 18,650 of record NZ_JBDFXP010000027.1, on the reverse strand, counting down.
CCATAAATTCATAGGGAAGATGAGCCCAGTCGGCGGTCATGGCATCCGTACTAGTTACGGCACGTAGGGCAACGGCACGTTCGTATGTACGTTCGTCCCCCATTACTCCCACACTTTGTACGGGTAGCAAGATTACGCCTGCCTGCCATACTTGGTGGTAAAGGGATGTTTCGTTTCCGTCCGAGTCTTTCACTTTCCAGTCTCTCAATCCTTGGATATAGATATCATCGGCGTCTTGCAGAATACGTACTTTCTCAGGAGTGATATCACCCAAAATACGTACCGCAAGTCCTGGTCCGGGGAATGGATGGCGTGTAATCAGATGTTCCGGCATACCCAGTTCACGACCTACGTGGCGTACTTCATCCTTGAATAGCAGACGCAGAGGCTCGCATAGTTTCAAATTCATTTTTTCGGGCAGTCCACCTACGTTGTGATGACTTTTGATTACAGTGCCGGTGATACTTAATGACTCGATACAGTCAGGATAAATGGTACCTTGTGCCAGCCATTTCACATCTTTAATTTTATGAGCTTCTTCATCGAATACGTCAATAAAACCTTTGCCGATAATCTTACGCTTCTTCTCAGGTTCTTCCACACCTGCCAGTTCACTGAAGAATTTTTGGCTGGCATCCACTCCGATTACATTCAGTCCGAGACATTCATAATCATGGAGTACATTTTTGAATTCGTTCTTACGCAGCATGCCGTGATCTACAAAAATGCAGGTAAGATTCTTGCCTATCGCTTTATTTAATAATACGGCTGCCACAGATGAGTCTACTCCGCCACTCAGCCCCAGTACTACTTTGTCATTTCCCAGTTGCGCTTTCAGTTCGGCTACAGTCGTTTCAATGAAAGAGGCAGCGCTCCAGTTCTGTTTCCCCCCGCAAATGTCGACTACAAAATTTTTCAGAAGCTGGGTTCCGTCTTCACTGTGGAACACTTCCGGGTGGAACTGTACTCCCCATACTTTCTCTTCCTTTATTTGATAAGCAGCGATGGCTACTTTATCTGTTGAAGCGATAATTTTGAAATTCTCCGGAATGGCGGTGATGGTATCTCCGTGGCTCATCCATACTTGTGAGTGTTCACGGACGTTCTTCAATAGTGGGTTCTCTTGGTCGAAAGTGGAAAGGTGTGCACGTCCGTATTCACGTGTGCCGGCCGGTTCCACTTTCCCACCGTTTGTATAAGACATGAACTGTGCACCATAGCAGATACCCAAAATAGGATACTTTCCGCGAATGTCACTCAAATCGACTTTAAAGGCGCTTTCATCATACACCGAGAAAGGGCTTCCCGAAAGGATAACGCCGATTATGGACGGATCATTGTGTGGAAATTTGTTGTAAGGCACAATCTCGCAATAAGTATTCAGTTCGCGAACGCGACGGGCTATGAGTTGTGTGGTTTGTGAACCGAAGTCGAGAATAATGATCTTTTCTTGCATATATATATATTAAGATATGTAAATGATTTCGTGCCGCAAAGATACTCAGAAAAAATAAAAATCCGTCATGCTGTTGAGGCTTTTTATAATTGAATTGGAAAAACTTTGTTCTTCCTGCTTCCTTGTGGAAAAATATGCAAAAAAAAGATTGGAATGTTTAGGAAATGTCGGCTGGTATATAAATCACGGGCTGTCCGACAAGCATTTGAGGGCAGCCCGTTTTTTTGTGTGGATAATATTTTATTTTTTGCCAGCCTGTTCCTTCAACAAGTCACGGATTTCTGTAAGTAATACCTCTTCCTTGCTAGGGGCAGGTGGGGCGGCGGGAGCAGGAACTTCTTCTTTCTTGCGATTCAGCTTGGCAAGTAATCTTATAAATAAGAATATAGAAAAAGCAATGATGATAAAGTCGAAAGTAGCTTGTAGGAAGTTGCCATAATTCAACGTTACGGCAGCTTTTTCAACTCCATCCACTACTTCGGCCGGCTTTAATTGTAGTTTTAAATCTGTAAAGTTCACGCCACCTACCAGCAATCCGATGGGAGGCATGATGACATCGGCCACAATGGAAGATACTATTTTACCGAAGGCTCCGCCGATGATGACACCGACTGCCATGTCAATGACGTTTCCGCGCATTGCGAACGCCTTAAAATCTTGCAAGAAGCTGCTTTTTCCCATTTTTTTTTATTTTAATATGAATTTATGTGCGAATATAAAAACAAATTCTTATTTTTGCACCGCGTTTAGGAAATAAATACTAAACGTTTAACAACATTCCAACGTAGAGTGTTTAAAAGCTATATTATAAAACCTTTAAAATTTAAACAAAATGATTAAAGTAGGTATTAACGGATTTGGTCGTATCGGCCGTTTTGTATTCCGTGCAGCTCAGAAAAGAAACGATATTCAGATCGTAGGTATCAATGACCTTTGCCCGGTTGATTACTTAGCATATATGTTGAAGTATGACACTATGCACGGACAATTTGACGGTACTATCGAAGCTGACGTAGAAAATAGCAAATTGATCGTGAACGGCAATGCAATCCGCGTAACAGCTGAAAGAAATCCGGCTGACTTGAAGTGGGATGCAATCGGTGCTGAATACGTAGTTGAATCTACTGGTTTGTTCTTGACTAAAGAAAAAGCTCAGGCTCATATTGAAGCTGGTGCTAAATATGTAGTTATGTCAGCTCCTTCTAAAGATGATACTCCGATGTTCGTTTGCGGTGTAAACGAAAAGACTTATGTTAAAGGTACTCAGTTCGTTTCTAACGCTTCTTGTACTACTAACTGTTTGGCTCCTATCGCTAAGGTATTGAATGACAAATGGGGTATCACTGACGGTTTGATGACTACAGTTCACTCTACAACAGCTACTCAGAAAACAGTTGACGGTCCTTCTATGAAAGACTGGAGAGGTGGTCGTGCTGCTTCTGGTAACATTATCCCTTCATCTACTGGTGCTGCTAAAGCTGTAGGTAAAGTTATTCCTGAATTGAACGGTAAATTGACTGGTATGTCAATGCGTGTTCCGACTTTGGATGTTTCTGTAGTTGACTTGACAGTTAACTTGGCTAAACCGGCTACATATGCTGAAATCTGTGCAGCTATGAAAGAAGCTTCTGAAGGTGAATTGGCTGGCGTATTGGGTTACACTGAAGATGCAGTTGTTTCTTCTGACTTCTTGGGTGATACTCGTACTTCTATCTTCGATGCTAAAGCTGGTATCGCTTTGACTGATACTTTTGTTAAGGTGGTTTCTTGGTATGACAACGAAATCGGTTACTCTAACAAAGTATTGGATTTGATTGCTCACATGGCTTCTGTAAACTGCTAATCAGTTAAAAACCATATAGCGAAAGCCGTCTGAAGTAATTCAGACGGCTTTTTTTATGTAGTTTTGCGTGCTAAGTTGCACATTTTCGTTATCTTTGTGCGACTGTTACAAAAACTTAGGATGGAAAAGTACGATTTGATAACGATATTAGGACCTACCGCTTCAGGAAAGACTCCTTTGGCAGCGGCTTTAGCTTACAAGTTGGATACCGAAATTATCAGTGGAGATAGCCGGCAGGTATATCGCCGGATGGATTTAGGTACGGGAAAGGATTTGGAAGACTATGTCGTGAATGGACAGCAAATACCTTACCATCTGATAGACATTGTAGACCCCGGATATAAATATAATGTATTTGAATTTCAACGTGATTTTTTGAATGCTTATGATCAAGTGAGATGGAAAGACAAACTTCCTATATTATGCGGAGGTACGGGGATGTATCTTGAATCCGTGTTGAAGGGATATAGGCTGCTTCCTGTTCCAGAGAATCCCAAACTTAGGGACTCGTTAGCAGATAAATCATTAGCGGAACTCACCCGGTTGTTGTCAACTTACAGGAAACTTCATAACTCTACGGACGTAGATACTGTAAAGCGGGCTATCCGGGCCATTGAAATAGAAGAGTATTACAAGCACCAATCAGCGGAATACCGTGAGTTCCCGCAAATTCATAGTTTGATCATTGGAGTAGATATAGCTCGTGAGTTACGTCGTGAAAAAATATCCCACCGTTTGAAGCAGCGTTTGGATGAAGGGATGGTAAACGAAGTGAAGGCTTTGTTGGATAGTGGTATTTCTTCCGAGGATTTGATTTATTACGGATTGGAATATAAGTATTTGACTTTATATGTCTTGGGTAAACTTTCTTTCAATGAAATGTTTCATCAATTGGAAATAGCTATCCATCAATTTGCCAAACGGCAGATGACCTGGTTCCGGGGCATGGAGCGGCGAGGGTTCACTATACATTGGCTGGATGCTTGCCTGCCTATGGAAGATAAGGTGGAAAAAATCATTAATTTGTTACACACTAAAAACTAAATGTTATGGCTGTAGAACCAAACAGATGGGGGATTATTTATAATCCGAAAGCCGGAAGCCGTAAGACTCAGAAGCGTTGGAATGAGATACGTAGCTATATGGAAAACCGTAAGGTGGTTTTTGACTACGTACAGTCCGAAGGTTTTGGGTCGGTGGAACGACTCGCCCGTACCTTGGCTAATAATGGTTATCGAACCATTGTGATTGTAGGTGGAGACGGAGCGATCAATGATGCTATTAACGGTATTATGACTTCTATGGTGGAGGATAAGACAAATATCGCTTTTGGAATCATTCCTAATGGTATTGGTAATGACTTTGCCAAATATTGGGGGTTGGATGAAGATAATTATAAAGCAGCGGTAGATTGGATTATCAATCGTCGTCTGAGGAAAATTGATGTGGGGCGTTGTAATTATTTTGATGGAGAGAAGCACACCTCCCGCTATTTCCTGAATGCCATATATATAGGTTTAGGTGCGCGTATTGTACAGATCTCAGATGGTACCCGCCGTTTTTGGGGAATACGTGAGTTGTCTTTTGCCGCTTCCATGTTCCTGTTGCTGTTTGAACGTAAATTGTACCGTACACATCTTTGTATCAATGGCGAACATATTCGTGGACGTATCATGACGGTATGTGTGGGAAGTGCCCGTGGATACGGTTTGACACCTAGTGCAGTTCCTTATAATGGCTGGTTGGATGTGTCGGTTATTTATCGTCCGGAGTTAATTCAACTTTTCTCGGGTATGTGGATGCTGTTGCAGGGACGTATTTTAAATCATAAAATGGTGAAACCTTATCGTACACGGAAAGTAAAAGTACTACGTGCGCAGAATGCTTCTGTCAGTTTGGACGGGCGTATTTTAGACCGCCATTTTCCTTTGGAAATTACGATCCAGCCGGAAGCTATAACTTTGATTATCCCTAATTAAAAACTATAGATATCCATTTCTTGCTTTAAGGATAGAGGCAGAGTAGATATCTCAATGAATAGACGTAAGATAATGACAATTTCAGATTTAAGAAAGACAGATAATTTCTTTTTACTGGCTGGTCCTTGTGTGATCGAAGGAGAGGAAATGGCTCTCCGAATAGCAGATCGTATTGTGAAAATAACAGATAAACTGGGTATTCCCTATGTGTTTAAAGGATCTTATCGTAAGGCTAACCGTTCCCGTTTGGATTCGTTTACAGGAATAGGTGATGAAAAGGCCTTGAAAGTACTTCGTAAAGTACGGGAAACTTTTGGAATTCCTGTGGTAACCGATATTCATAGTGCTGGAGAAGCTGCTATGGCCGCTGAATATGTGGATGTGTTGCAGATTCCTGCTTTCCTGTGTCGCCAGACTGATTTGCTGGTGGCGGCAGCTCATACCGGAAAGATTGTCAACATCAAGAAAGGACAATTTTTATCACCTGGCGCCATGCGTTTTGCTGCTGACAAAGTGGTGGAGGCGGGTAATGATCAGGTTATGCTGACCGAGCGGGGAACGACTTTCGGGTATCAGGATTTGATTGTAGATTATCGGGGTATTCCGGAAATGCAGACTTTAGGTTTTCCTGTAATTCTGGATGTGACACATTCTTTGCAACAACCTAATCAGACTGCCGGTGTGACAGGTGGTATGCCGCAGCTTATTGAAACGGTAGCCAAGGCTGGCATAGCGGTAGGAGTGGACGGTTTGTTTATGGAAACCCACGAAGACCCTTCTGTCGCTAAGAGTGACGGAGCGAATATGTTGAAACTGGATTTGCTGGAAGGGCTATTGACCAAACTGGTAAGAATCCGCCAAGTGTTATAAATGTTATTCGTTGGGGATTCACAGGTAAGATGGGTTAATTTATTTGGACTATGGGGCAACTTGCATGAATAGTATAAAATAAGGTCGGTTTTTGCAGTAGAAACCGGCCTTACCTTTCTTTCTCCGTCAAAACAGAAAAAAGAATAGAAGCAGATGTGGATTATTTTTTTAGAATATAAGCCTTCATGCGGGCTATATCATTTAAGTAATCTTGCAAATCTTGTTCATGGTCCTCTTCTTCTGCCATAATATGTTTGGCAATATCACAAGTGGTGAAGTCAATTCCGTTTGTGAATTCAGCAATTTGCTGATAGCGGTAGATGGCACAACGTTCGGATTCTACATTTTGTTTCAACAAGATTTCCGAACCGAAATCTACGGGCGCATCATATTTGCAGCGAGCTAAATCAAACCATTGTTTAGGGTCAAGTACGGGTACGCCTTCCAATTCAATGATACGGTCGGCCAATAATTTTGCATGGTTATATTCCTCGGCTGCATGTTCTTGAAACTCGCGTTGTACATCACCGCGCATAGCGCCTTCTACTACGAATGAACCTACCCAGTATTGGTAGAAAGCCAACCATTCTTCGGACAGAGCTGCATTCAGCTGAGCCAATAAGTCCACAATGTCAATTTTATCCTTCAGGATATTCACAGATTCTTTAGCCATAATGTAAAGTTTAAGTTAGTGTTTATTATTATTTAGTCCACAGCGGGTATAGTCATGTCGTCTAACACACCTATGCCTTCCTGGTCTACATCTTTTTTTACGTCAGAACTGGTATAAAGCCAGATACCGAATCCCAGCACAAATAAAATAAGGAGGATGATTCCCCATAATTTACCTTTACTCATAGTTTCTTGGTTTTAGTTTCTTTAATAACAGCTGGTGCTGAAAAAGGTTTTGTAAGTAGAGAAAAAAACAGGCGTCTGTTATGGAAAAACGGACGCCTGTGTGTGTGAAGTATGAATTGATATTAGATTTTATCCTATTTTGCTGATTTTTTTTAGTTTCTCTTCATCAATGATTTTAATTTTTCTACCGTCGATGGTAATCAGTTTTTCAGTTGCAAAGTTAGAAAGCGTACGGATTGCGTTCGAAGTAGTCATATTTGATAAGTTTGCCAAATCTTCTCGTGAAAGGTAAATGCTTAGTGTAGATTCATCTTCTTCTACTCCATAAGTATCTTTCAAAAATAACAGAGATTCCGCCAATCGTCCACGAATATGTTTTTGCGTAAGATTTACGGTTCTTTCATCAGAAATTCCCAAATCTATAGAAAGTTGGCGGATAAAGAACAAAGCTAATTCAGAGTTGTCTTTTATCAGTTTCATAATGGCCGGCATGGGAATAAGGCAGATAGTGCAAGGCTCGAAAGCGGAAGCAGCTGTCACGAAGTTCCCTTCGGCAAAAAAAGCTCGGTATGCGAAATATTCTTTCGTCTTTAATACGCGGATAATCTGGCTACGTCCTCCCACACCTTCTTTGTAGATTTTTACTTTTCCACTAAGAAGACACATAAGGTGCATCGGAGTTTCTCCTTCGCAGTATATCGTCTCATTCTTTTTATACTTCTGTATCGTAAAGTTCTGAGCCAAGAACTCTCTTTGTTCCTGTGTTAAAGGTTGCCATAAGTCTGGTATACTTTCAGCAATCTCAGTTTCTGATAATTCTTTTCTAACCATAAACGTGCTATAAAACCGTGTTATAGAGCACAAATATAAGAAGAAAAAATAAAAGGACGAAGTAATCAGAAGAAAAAAGAAAGATATATTATTAATTTATCTTCAAAAAATAACAAAAGGATAGGTTCTTATCTCCTATCCTTTCTTTTTTTTGTGAAATTTTATTTGGTGAACAGTAATTCACGATATTTAGGTAATGGCCAAATCTCATCGTCTATTTCTAGTTCCAAATGGTCAATATGGTCGCGGATTTCTTCCAGATATGGACGCACTTGTTCCTCGTAACTGAAGGCTTTCTCTACTTGGCTTCCCAAATGATTTGCTACTTTTCGGGCTTCTGTCATGTTGTGCACGGCTTTTTTAATAGCAAGTATGCGGTTTTGAATTTCACGTACCAAATTCTTCCGGTCTTCGGTCAGCTCTTCGTATTCTTCGGTGGAGAATATCTCTTTCAGACCACGAAGATTTTCTAATAGTCTGTTCTGATAAATTACAGCTGTGGGAACAATATGATTGATAGCTAGATCGCCTAGTACACGACTTTCAATCTGGACCTTTTTAGTAAACTTTTCCAGTTCCACTTCTATACGACAGAACAATTCATTTTCATTGAATATTTTTTCGCCTATCAGTACTGCACGAGATTGCTCATCGTTGAACTTCAGGATGGCTTCGGGTACATGGCAGATATTGGTCAATCCGCGTCGCGCGGCTTCTGCTTTCCATTCTTCCGAGTAGCCGTCACCTTCAAAACGGATGTTTTGTGAAGCGATGATGGTTTCTTTTAATACCTTATACAGAGCTTCTTCCTGTTCCATCCCTCCGTTTACTAATTTATCTATCTGGGTCTTGAACTCATTCAACTGGTGTGCCATAGCGGCATTGATCACAATCATTGATGCGGCACAGTTGGCAGATGAGCCTGCAGCACGGAATTCAAAACGGTTTCCGGTGAAGGCAAAAGGAGAGGTACGGTTACGGTCTGTATTGTCTTGCAATATGGCAGGTATGCGCCCGATACCCAATTGCAATGCTTTCTTTTCATCAGGGGTCAGTTCGGCGTCATTCAGACGTGCCACTACTTCGTCCAACATATGGGAAAGATGACGTCCTAGGAAAATAGACAGAATAGCGGGGGGGGCTTCATTTGCTCCTAGGCGATGGCTGTTTCCGGCACTGACAATAGAGGCACGTAGTAAATCTTGGTTTTTATAGACCATCATCAGTACGTTGACTATGAAAGTCAGGAAAAGCATATTTCCTTCCGCAGTCTTGGCAGGAGAGAACAAATTGATACCTGTGTCTGTACAAAGTGACCAGTTGTTGTGTTTGCCCGATCCGTTTACTCCTTTGAATGGTTTTTCGTGGAGCAGTACAGTAAAATTGTGTTTGGAAGCGATACGTTTCATCAGGTCCATTACCAGCTGGTTATGGTCGTTGGCCAGATTTACATCTTCAAAAATAGGAGCTAGCTCAAATTGGTTGGGAGCCACTTCGTTATGCCGTGTTTTTACCGGAATCCCTAGTTTGTGACATTCCAGTTCCAATTCTTTCATAAAACTGGTTACACGTGGAGGGATGGAACCGAAGTAGTGGTCGTCTAGCTGCTGGTCCTTGGCAGACGAGTGTCCCATCAAGGTGCGTCCGGTCAGGCAAAGATCCGGACGTGCATTATATAGTGCGGTATCCACTAAAAAGTATTCTTGTTCCCAACCCAGATTGGCGAATACGCGTTTTACGTTTGGATCGAACATTCTGCAAACCTCAGTTGCCGCTTTGTCTACAGCACCTAATGCCTTCAACAAAGGAGTTTTATAGTCGAGTGCTTCGCCTGTATAAGAGATGAAGATAGTAGGAATACAAAGTGTGCTGTCTACAATGAAAGCCGGAGAAGAAACATCCCATGCCGTATAGCCACGTGCTTCAAATGTGTTCCGGATACCGCCGTTGGGAAAACTGGATGCATCCGGTTCTTGTTGGATAAGCAGTTTGCCCGAGAAGCGTTCTATAACATTACCGTCGTCACCGAATTCAATAAAGCCGTCGTGCTTTTCGGCAGTTCCGTCAGTCAGAGGCTGGAACCAATGAGTGTAGTGGGTAACATTAAAGGTCTTTGCCCAATTCTTCATGCCATTGGCTATCATGTCGGCCATTTCACGATTGATAGGGGTACCTTTCTCGATTGCGTTTATTACTGCTTTATAAGCCTCACTAGGCAGATATTCCTGCATTTTTTTACGGTCGAATACGTGGTTGCCGTAATAATCAGCTAACTTTTCAGAGGGGTAGTCAACTTTAACGGGGCGTCTGTTGGCTAACTCCTGTAGAGCAAAAAATCTCATTTTGGACATGTTGTCTTTCTTTTACTGGTTGTTGGCTGCAAAAATACTGCTTTTTGATTAATAATTCGCTATATCGCTAATCATTTTTCATTTCTGTTAAGGATGTTAATTAAGTATTATCATGCGTCAGCCTGTTGGTTTTTGTTTATATTTGCTCTTCAAACAATGAAAAGAAAGTACATTGATGCACTATATACGGATTGTCAGGTTGATTATATTTTGTCTTTTGTTACCTTTAGCTGTTCAGGCTAAGAGGGAAAAGGTTGATATGCCCGACAAGCCGATGGTGTCCGATTCCATTCTTCAGTGTATTTTCCAGTTTTCGCCGTTCTATTCCCGTATCATTGATGAGTATAAGGCTGATTTATATATAAAAGGAAAAGTAAAGGTACATAAGCGCAATCACCTTATCCGCTATGTACCGTCCATGTTTCGTTTCGAAAAACACATCAATGATTACCTTATGGAATCTCTTAGTGAGCTGCATTATACGGCCCCTGATATATACGACCGTAAGATAAAAGCGGTATCCACTACATTTCCACGTAACAGGGGACAGATAACGGATGTGATGGATTATTTGAACATGAATATCTATTCTTCTTCATTGATGTCCGATAAACTTCTTTCTCCTTTGGATAAGAAATCTAGCAGATATTATCATTATTTATTGGATTCTATAGCCGGTCCTCCCGATTGTCAGCGGTATAAAATACTTATTATTCCCAAATTCCGTGGTACACAGTTGGTCAGTGGATATATGTGGGTTAGTGATCAGATATGGACTATTCGTGAACTTTATATTGAAGGCGTTTATGATGTGATCCGCTTCAAGGTCCGTGTCAAGATGGGAGAGGAGGGCGATGTGGAGTTTCTGCCGGTGCAGTTTGATTTGAATCTTGTTTTTAAGTTTATAGGTAACCATCTGGAAATGGATATGGGAGCCTGGTTGAAATACAATGAAATTAAATTTTATGAAGGAGCCGCCCGGCGTAAATCTCAAAAGAAGCATCGCCATGACCTGACGGAATCCTATAAGCTGACTTGTGATTCGGAACAGCTGATAACAGATAAGGAAAAGTTCAATGAGCTGCGTCCCATTCCGCTGTCCGCTTTGGAGGATTCTTTGTATAGAAGTTATGCTTTACGTCAGGATACGCTTTTACGCGTACCGAAAAAAAAGAAGAATGAACATTTGGAGTTTTGGGGGGAGTTGGGTGACATGCTTATCAGTAGTTACAATGTGAATTTGTCCAGTATGGGGAGTGTGCATTGTTCTCCACTTATTAATCCGGTGCTGTTGGATTATAGCCACAGCAGGGGCTTTTCGTATAAGCAGAAGTTTAAATACAGTCGGCTTTTTCATGATGGACGTATACTTAGAATCAGTCCGCAGATAGGTTATAATTTTACACATAAGGAACTTTATGTGAAAGCGGATGCCGATTGGCAATATTGGCCGGAAAAGCAGGCTAGTTTTGAGGTTAGTGTAGGTAACGGTAACCGCATATATAGTAGTGTCGTATTGGATCAGCTAAAGCAATTGCCCGATAGTACCTTTAATTTTGACCAATTGGAATTGGACTATTTCAAGGATGTGTATCTCAATCTGTTCCATAATATAGAAATAGTGAACGGCTTGTTTATTAAAGCAGGTGTTTCCGTACATTGGAGGTATCTGATAAATAATTCGAAAGTCATTCTTGAAAAGCCGTTGCCTGATAAGGATTGGGCTGCATTGCGAGGTATCAGATCAGAATACAATAGTTTTGCACCTCGTATACGTATTGAATGGACTCCCGGTATGTATTATTACATGAACGGTCGCCGGAAGATGAATGTAGGTTCCAGTATGCCTACTTTTATGCTGGATTATGAACGGGGCATTAAAGGTGTATTCAAGAGTACGGGTGCTCATGAACGTTGGGAGTTTGATATACAGCAAAACTTGAAACTGAGCGGAATCCGAAGTATCGGTTATCGCATTGGGGGGGGGATGTTTACCAAGCAGGAAGATATGTATTTCGTGGATTTTGCTAACTTTGCCCGTCGTAATCTTCCCGAAGGATGGAATGATGATATTGGTGGCACTTTCCAATTGCTGGACGGACGTTGGTATAACTCCTCACGTCAGTACTGGCGGGGGAATTTCACCTATGAGTCTCCTTTTATTCTCTTGAAACCCTTAAACCGTTGGCTGGGATTAGTCCAGCAGGAGCGTTTGTATGGTGGTATCCTGTTCATGCCACATCTTAATCCATATATCGAGTTGGGTTATGGCATCGGCACACATATATTTGATGTGGGGGCTTTTGTAAGCACTATCAACGGGCAATTTGATACCTTTGGTTTTAAATTCACTTTCGAGTTATTTAATAAATAATCCTGTTCAAACAATCTGTTTGGTTTTCTGTTTATTACAACATAACAGAAACTAAACAGTGTATGCATTATAAAATATTTTTATGTGTTCTTTTGTTCCCGGTTTCATTATCAGCTCAAAACGGGGAATTATCTTTAACATTGGAACAATCTGCCAGCCTGATGAACAAGGGCAACCGCACGTTGCAAATGGCGGATAAGGCTGTAGATATAGCACGCAGTGAGCGACAAAAGATGAATGCTTTTTGGTATCCGTCTTTGAATGCATCGGGTGCATACGTCCATTTGTCCAACCATATTGAGGTCAAGGAACCTTTAAGGCAATTTACCGATCCGGCAAAAGACTTTGTACATTCCATTGTGCCCGATGATAAATTTATTTCTTCTATTCTTGATAATATAGGTGCGCATACCCTTACTTTTCCTTTATTAGAACGTAACCTGACGACCATAGATGCTAATGTGATGTGGCCGCTTTTTACAGGCGGAAAACGAATTTTTGCAAGCCGTATCGGCAACCGTATGGTAGATTTGGCCAAAGCAGGTAGGGAAGAGGCGGGAGCTACTTTGCAATCGGAGTTGGTGGAAACTTATTATGCTTTGCGTCTGGCGCAAAGAGTGGTGGATGTACGCGAGCAAACCTTTTTAGGCTTGCAGAAACATTACCGTAATGCCATGAAGCTGGAGGAGAACGGTATGATAAATAAGGCCGAACGCCTCTTTGCTCAGGTCACTATGGACGAGGCCAGACGTGAGTTGGAATCTGCCCGGAAAGATTTGAATGTGGCGCAAAATGCCTTGAAAGTCTTGTTGAATGTGGAAGACGCCATATCCATCAACCCCAGTTCTCCTTTGTTTATGAACCATGATCTGCCCGATGAACTTTATTTCAAGAATCTGGTAAGTACCGGCAGCTATATAGTAAGTAAATTGCGAATACAGGAGGCGATGGCAGATAATCAATTGAAAATCAGTAAAAGTGCATATATTCCTACCATTGCATTGTTTGGAAAGCAGACACTTTATGCAGAGAATCTTCCGAAAAACCTGATGCCCCGTACTTTGGTAGGAGTGGGTTTTACTTGGAATATATTCGACGGACTGAACCGTGAAGCCAATATCCGTCAGACACGTCTTACTAAACAAACTTTGCAACTGGGAAGGGAAAAGGCTCAGAATGAATTGGGTGTTTTGGTAGACAAGTTATATAGCGAAATTCAGAATGCAAAGGATGATGTCGCCGCACTCAACACCACGATTGAGATGAGTCGTGAATTGGTACGTATCCGTAAAAAATCCTTTCAGGAAGGAATGGCTACCTCTACTGATGTGATTGATGCGGAAACGATGCTATCCAAGGTGCAGATTGCTTTTTTGCTGGCTTATTATAAATATGATGTGGCACTGGCATCTCTGCTCTCTACTTGCGGAATGCCCGAAAGTTTTTGGCAGTATAGCCGTACCGGACAAACCGAGAACTTTATATTCGGGAAATAATAAAAAAAGAAAACAATATGGAAAAAGAGAAGAAACAGTTAGGAGTCGCTTTTATCGTTGTTCTTGTGGCCATTGTTATGGTGTCTGCCATTGGGATTATAGCTATGAGCAATAAACCGGTTGTATTGCAGGGGCAGATAGAAGCTACTGAAATACGGATTTCCGGAAAACTTCCCGGTAGAATTGATACCTTTTTGGTCCGGGAGGGACAGTATGTAAAGATGGGTGACACCTTGGTTGTGATTAACAGTCCTGAGGCTTGGGCGAAGTTCCAGCAGGTAAATGCCTTGGAAGATATTGCGAAATTTCAGAACAAGAAAATAGACGACGGTACACGTCGGCAGATAGTCCGTTCGGTAGAAGAATTGTGGAACAAGTCAAAGAGTGACTTGCAACTGGCCACGGTGACGTATGACCGTATTCAGGCACTTTACAAAGATAGCGTGGTCACCAGCCAGCGGAAAGATGAAGTGGAAGCCATGTATAAAGCTGCTGTTGCCGCCGAACGGGCGGCGCATCAACAATTCCTGTTAGTGAAGGACGGAGCGCAGAAAGAGGATAAAGAGAGTGCCCGCTCCTTGGTGGATGCGGCTCGGGGCACTGTGAATGAGGTTCAGGCCTTGTTGATGGATGCCCGCCTCACAGCTCCCGAAGACGGACAGATATCAACCATCTACCCCAAGCGTGGAGAACTGGTAGGAGCGGGGACTCCCATTATGAGTCTGGTAGTATTGGATGATTGTCATGTAGTGCTTAATGTCCGTGAGGACTATATGCCTTATTTCCGTATGAACGAGAATTTTATGGGAGATATTCCGGCTCTTGATGTAAAAAACAAGGCATTTAAAATCAATTACATCAGCCCGTTGGGGAGTTTTGCCACTTGGCGTTCTACCAAGCAGACGGGGACATACGATATGAAAACTTTTGAAATTCATGCGCTGCCTGTAGAGCCGATGGAGGGATTAAGACCGGGTATGTCCGTCTTGGTAAATCTGGATGAATTGAAATGATAGAAGGATAGCTATGTTATTCTGATTGCAGTGAATGGTAAATATAAATGAACTACTTGAATGAAAGAATCTCCTTTTATAGCGGTATTGAAACGTGAACTGGACCGTATGGTTTCCCGGCGCATTTATTTTGCATCGTGTATCGTCTTGCCTTTGTTTTCTATCTTCTTTATGGCTACAATTTTTGGTAACGGACAGATGGAGAATCTGCCTGTGGGTGTTGTGGATGGTGATAATACAGCCACTTCTCGTGAGATAATTCGTATGACCGAGGCTGTTCCCACTTTCCGCATCACTCGGCATTATGCCGATGAAGCGGAGGCCAGGGCAGATGTGCAGCGGAAAAGTATTTATGGATACCTCAGTATTCCGTCTGGTTTTGAAGCAAAGGTGATGGATGGTAAGGAAACAGCTCTGACTTATTATTACCATTATGCATTGATGAGTGTGGGAAGTGAGATTCACGGAGCATTTCAAAGTTTGTTGAAAAGCATCTCGGTAGTTCCCATTGTCACTCATGCTGTGGCATTGGGTATAAATCAGGAAGAGATAGAATCTTTTCTGTTACCGGTCACCACACAGAATCATCCGTTATTTAATCCTGATATGGATTATTCGGTCTATCTTACACAGCCATTCTTCTTTGTTTTTCTGCAAGTTATCTTGTTGTTGGTCACTACATACTCCATTGGCAGTGAAGGGAAATTCCATACTTCAGCCAATTGGCTGGCAGTGGCAGATGGGAATATCTGGGTGGCAGTCACTGCCAAGTTACTTCCATACAGTTTTATCTTCATCGTTATGAGTATTCTGGCAAACTATGTCTTTTTTGGTGCCATGCATATACCGATGGATTGTGGTTTTTGGGCGTTGAATCTTACTTCGGCACTATTGGTCATTGCTACGCAGGCGCTGGCGGTTTTTCTGTTCTCTCTTTTTCCTGCGTTGAGTATTATTATCAGTATCGTTTCCATGGTAGGATCGTTAGGCGCTACCCTTGGCGGGGTTACCTTTCCGGTGCTTCACATGTTTGCACCGGTGTACTATGCCTCTTATCTTTTCCCCGTCCGTCACTTTGTCGAGATTGGACAGAATCTGCTTTATGGCAACTATGGTTATGCGTATATGTGGGGCAATGTAGCCTGTCTGCTGTTGTTCCTTATTCCTCCTTTATTGTTGTTACCTCATTTGAAACGCTCTTTAATCAGTCGGAAATATGACGATATTGAATAATATATTAGCTGTATCTTGGCACGAGTTTCGTGTGATGTGTACCCGCTATTCCATTTTATTGGTACTCAGCGGTGGCATCTTTGTGTATGGATTACTTTATAACTATATGTATGCTCCCAATGTGGTACGCGATGCTCCGGTGGCAGTAGTGGATATGAGTCGCACTCCGTTAAGCCGCAGTTACATCCGTTTGCTGGATGCCACTCCGCAGGCACGGGTATTGACAAACAATGCTGATTTGCCTGCTGCTAAGGAATTGATGAAATATGATGAAGTGGTGGGTATTGTTTACATTCCCGCGGATTTTGACGCTCGTGTGGGGCGTGGTGAAGAAGCGATATATATTATGTACAGCACCACTACGGCTTTCCTTTATTTTGCTTCCATGCAGGAAGCGTCTGCTGGAGCCATGCTTGCTGTGAATGATGATGTCCGACCCGAGCAAGTGGTTTTTCTACCTCAGGATGATATACAATTTGTGGTTCAAACAAGGTCTGTCGATGTGGTAGGTACTGCCCTGTATAATTATACCGATGGTTATGGTACTTATTTGATACCTGCCGTTTTGATGGTTGTTATTTTTCAGACGTTGATATTTGTTATCAGCATGTTGAGTGGGAAAGAGCGTGAAACTGGAGATATACTGATGTTTGCAGGCCCTGAAGGAAGGGATCTTTCTTTTTTACGTATGGCATCCGTAGTGATAGGAAAATCATTTACTTATTTAGTCTTTTATGCTTTATTCTCTGTCTTTTTGTTGGGGCTTCTTCCTTTAGTTTTCCAATTGCCTCATTTAGCATATCCGTGGAAAATTGTGGCACTTATGATACCTTATATTCTTGCTACCAGTTTCTTTGGATTGGCCTGTTCGTTATTTTTCAGTGATAGTGATGCTCCATTGTTGTTGGTAGCTTTCTTCTCTGTAGGATTGATTTTCCTGTCCGGAGTTTCTTATCCGCTGGAGTTAATGCCTTGGTATTGGCAATGGATTCATTATATGGTTCCTGCGGCTCCCGGAACTTTGGCCTTTGTTAAGATAAATTCTATGGGAGCTAGTATGTCTGAAATCAGTCAGCAATATATTATCCTATGGATACAATGTGCGATATACTTTGTTTTGGCTTGTCGAGCCTATCGCTACAATATAAAGAAAGCAAAGTGTGAAAGACAATAATTTTATGTGTGATTGTTTTTTATGTAATTCGTTTTGCTGATTCTCTATTTTTTTTTATAAGGTCTGTTTGGAACTGGAGCGAGGGGCCTGAAAGTTGTTGATATTTTAATTCTTGGTGATTATTCTCTTGTTGTTTCTTTTGTTTTTTCAGCTCCTTTTATGAGATGATGCAAGGGGGAAACTTGCAAACTTGCACAACTTGCAGTCTTTCCACACACACACACACACACACACGAGCGCGCGCGATTGCGCGTATGCGTACATTATAATGGCGATGGATTATTATATCCTGGTAAAGTAATGACATACAATCCGATGAGAGTGTGAAGGGTAGAGTGGAGGAAGAGGTGGAGTGGTGTGTTGGCTTCCATCTTTTTTCCTAGTTCTAGGTAGTGAATGGTCTGGTTCTATCCTGTTTTTTTGTAATGGGGGGATGAAGAAAATCTTTCTGGGGGTTATGGTAACCGATGAGCGGTAGGTGAACAGCAGCCGGCAACTTTTCTGACGGAGTATCTGGGTATTGGACGGGATGCTATGTGCTTTTGTATAGTTTGTGTGTTCCGAAGGGTTAGTAACGTGTGTTCCGTAAGGTTAGTAATGTGTGACCTTGTACGTTACTAACATAGAGGCCTGTATGTTAGTAACGTACCTTGTTTAAAGTAGCTAGGAGGTTTTTCGCATGCAGGATACGTGTCTTCCGCAGAATTATGTGAATTGTATTGGTAAGGTTAAAGTGTGTGGTTGCCGCAGATTCAGGGAGTCGGTCCTTTACGGTCAGTGTCTGTTTTGTTCTAGTCCTTGTCTTCCGCTTTCTTATTTTCTCCTTGTCAGGCTTTCCTGCTCTTTTCCACCGGAAGTCTTGTCACGTATCTCCCTTTCCGCCTTTTGCATTCTGTTATCCTTTCCTCCGTTGTAGTTCTCTCCGGTATCGTCCGTCTGTCTTCCGCTCTCTTTTTTATGCTTTATTATTTTTTCATATTATAATGTACGCGCACGTGTGTGTGTGGGGGGATGCTGCAAGTTTTGCAAGTTTGCAAGTTTGCCTTCCGTTTTTCCGTCTTTTCTTGTTTTCCGTCTGCTGTTTTCGTATGGGTTCCTTCCTTTTTCCGTCCTTATACGCGCGTGCGAATATTATAATGTGTGTGTCTTTTTCCTCCGGTGTCCTCCGTTAT